>JBDUBS010000244.1:0-4097 GCA_040003875.1 Acidimicrobiia bacterium
CGCCGCCGGGCTGCTCACCGGGTCGGCCGCGGCGAGCGGCGACGTCTCGGCCGTCGGTACGCCACCTGCTGCACCGAGGTTGACGCGCACCGTCGCCGCCGCGCTCCCGATCCCGGCACCGCTCGTGGATCCTGGAATCGGTCTGCGCGCGGGCCCGGCCGCCGTCGCCCTCGAACTGGCGTTGCCGTCGCTCGGGGTGCGGGCGTCCGTCACCGGGGTCGGCATCACTCGGAACAACGTGATGGACGCGCCCACGGGCGCGGCAGACGACCCGATATGGCAGCAGGCGTTCTGGTACCGCGGCAGCGCCGTCCCCGGTGCCCTCAGTACCGCGCTCATCGCCGGTCACATCGATGGACCGCGCGGCCTCCCGGCCGTCTTCGCCCACCTCGATCTCCTGCGGCCGGGGGATCCGGTCGTCGTCCGCGACACGCGTACGGGCCTCGACGTCCGGTTTGCGGTGACCGGCACCCGGGCCTACACCCTCGAGGAAACAACCCATCCGGACGTCCTGCGCGAGATCTACGGCCGCGGACCGGTCGAGGCCACGACACCCCAGGAATCCGCCGACGGACTCGCACATCTCACCCTGATCACCTGTGCCGGCACGTTCCGCGACGGCACGCACGACCACCGACTGGTCGTCTCCGCCACCCGCACCGCCTGACGATCTACCGAGGGCTGGCGCGCTCAGTTGGTGGTGCACCCCGGGTTGTAGATGTCCGGCGGCACCACCGACGGGTTGCAGTTGGTCGCGCGGTCGACGACCTGCCAGGTGGTGCCGTTCGCCTTCAGCAGGTCGGTGGCCTCGTATCCGCCCTGACTGGGATCGACATCGACTCCGGCCCACGCCCATTCGCCGTCACACCCGAAGTCGGTGATGGTCGACCCGGCGGGCAGGGCCGCCTGGATCGCGGTACTCGTGCACGGCGGCGCGGTCGCGCTCGTCGTCGTCGTCGTGGTCGCCGGCGTGACGGTGCATACGGTGGTACCCGCCTGGGCGGCCGCCATCAGCTTCGTCTTGGTCTCCGGTCCGAACTGGCTGTTGACCGTGAGGGAGTCGGCCTGCTGGAACGCCGCGATACCGGCCCGTGTGACCGGCCCGATGACACCGTCGAGCGCACCGCTGAAGCACTTCACCGTGGTGAGGTCGGTTTGTACCGTCTTGATCTGCACCACCGACAGGAGCGAGTTGGGCGGCCGCGGCGGCTTGCGCGCCGGCTTCGACGTCGACGACGAGGACGGTCCTCCCGACGAACTCGATCCGCCGCTACTGCCACACGCGGCGAGTGCGAGCAACGAGACCGAGGCGACAAGGACCCAACGGAACGAGCGGTGGCAAGACATGGCGGGGCACCCTAGGACTCCGGCGGTGAGCGCCGAGGGACCCGAATACTTCCGTCGTGCCCCGGCCTGGCAGGCTGGCGCCATGACCTACGAATGCTTCGACATCGAGACCACCGACCAGGTGGCACACCTGCGCATGATCCGGCCGGAGCGCAGCAATTCGATGATCCCGTCCTTCTGGCGCGAGCTGCCCGACATCGTCGACGGGCTGTCGGCCGGCGGGCGGATCCGGGCCCTCGTGCTCTCGGCCGAGGGCCGTCATTTCTGTTCCGGCATGGACCTCGAGGTCTTCGCCAACGACGACGCGATCGGTCCGGGCGGCGGACGCGCCGAACACCGGAGCCGTCGGAACGAACGCTTCCGCAGTACCGCGATGAAACTCCAGGACACCTTCACCGCGCTCGAGCGGGCGCGGATGCCGGTGCTCTGCGCGATCCAAGGCGCGTGCGTCGGGGGCGGCGTCGATCTCGTCTGCGCGGCCGACCTGCGGTACGCGGAGGAGAACGCCTTCTTCTCCATCGCCGAGATCAACATCGGCATGACGGCAGACGTCGGCACGCTGCAACGCATGCCGAAGCTCGTCCCCGAGGGCATCGTCCGCGAACTCGCGTACACCGGGCGGCGATGGTCGGCCGCCGAGGCGCACGCGGCCGGTTTCGTGAACGCGGTCTTCCCGGATCACGACGCGCTTCTCGCCGGGGTGCTGACGGCGGCCTCCGAGATCGCGGCGAAGTCACCCATGGCGGTCTGGGGCACGAAGCAGACCTTGCACTACACGCGCGACCACTCCGTCGCCGACGGCCTCGAGTACGTCGCGAACTGGAACGCGGCGATGTTCGACACCGACGACATGGGCGAGGCCTTCCGCGCCAAGGTCGATCAACGCAAGGGCGAGTTCCCCGACCTCGTGCCGCTGAGCGAAGGACTCTGAACCGCCGCGTCCGATCAGGTTCGGCGCGGCTCCCAGCGGAATCGCCGAGCCGCGACGATCAGTCCGCCCAGACCCCAAGCCGCGAGTACCGCAACGTGCGCCAGGATGATCCCCGTGCCGGATGCGTTGGGGTTGAACACCGCTTCGAGCAGTCGGTTGAGGTGTTGCACCGGAAAGATCGACGCGATCCGCCCGAGCGTCGACGTTGCGTCGACCCGACCGAACGTGCCCGAGATGAAGAGCAGTGGGAACAGCACGAAGTTGATGATCGCCGGCGCGGCGTCCTCATTGGGCACGAAGGTAGCCACCATCGATCCCAGCGCGCTGAAGCAGAACGCACCGACGGCGAGCGCGACGAACAGCCCCAGATAGCGATCCGGGAACGTGACGCCGTACACGAGCAGACCGAGGGCCGTGACGAGTCCGGTGAGGATGATGCTGATCACGATCACGTTCCCCGCCAGGCCGGCGAGGTACATGGCGGGGCGCAGTGGCGTGCTCCGCACCCGCTTCAGCAATCCGTTGTCCCGGCGGATCGACAGCGCGAACGCGAGGTTCGTATAGCAAGCGCTGATCACACCGAACGCCACGATGGCCGGCACGTAGAACTGGGCGAACTTCACCCGGCCACCGGTCAGCGGAACGGTCTCGTTCCCGTTGATCCCGATGAAGACCACGAGGAAGAGCAACGGGAACGCGAACGTGAACGACGCCGACGCGGGGTTACGCCAGAAGGAACGCTGCTCCCACACCACCTGACGGCCGAACGTACGCAGCTGCTTCATGCGTGATCACCCGCATCGTGCGCGTCCGCCCCGACATCGGCGGTGAGCTGGAGGTAGATGTCCTCCAGGGACGGCTGGGTCACGGTCAGTCCGTCGAGGTCGAGATGCTGCGCGATCGCCCACTCGGTGAGCGTGTGGAGGGTGGCGATCACTGCGTCGGTCTCGATCACCGCGTCACCAGCGTCGCGTGCGGCCGGCACCGGCAACTCGTTCAGATCCCGAGCCTCGGGCCACGGGAACTGGATCCGAGTCTTGGCGGTGGCGCGACCCCCGATCGATTCCGGGGTGCCCTCGGCGAGGATCTGGCCGGCCGCGATCACGATCACCCGGTCGGCGAGCGACTGCGCTTCGTCCATGTAATGGGTCGTGAGCAGCACGGTCGTTCCGAGGTCGCGCAGGCGATGGACGAGATCCCACGCTTGGCGCCGGGCGGAGGGGTCGAACCCGGTCGTCGGTTCATCGAGGAAGAGCAGTTCCGGATCTCCGATGATGCCGAGCCCGACGTCGAGCCGTCGTTGTTGACCGCCCGAGAGCGTCTTCACCCGACTCTGGCGTTTCTCGGTGAGCCCGACGAGTTCGATGACGTCGTCGACACCACGCGGGTGTTCGTAGTACGACGCGTGCTGGCGCAACACCTCGGCGACCGAGAGGTACGGGTCGATCCCACACTCCTGGAGCACGATCCCGAGGCGGCCGCGTAAGGCGGCTCCGCCGGTGGTCGGGTCCGTTCCGAGCACGCGGACCGTTCCCGCATCCGGTGGGCCGAAGCCCTCGAGCATCTCGATCGTGGTCGTCTTGCCGGCGCCATTCGGTCCGAGCACCGCGACGCACTCGCCGGATTCGACAGAAAAGCTGATACCCCGGACCGCGTGCACGTCGCCGAACGACTTGTGGAGGTCCACGACCTCGATCACCGGAGCCATTGGGCGACCCTACTGAAGGGGTCCAGATCACTCTCGGGATGCATCGACGTCGGGGGCCCGGCTCGGGAACCGGTGAAACGTCAGGGGCCTACGATCGCGCTCGACCGGCCC
>JBDUBS010000710.1:0-4093 GCA_040003875.1 Acidimicrobiia bacterium
CGTCGTGGAGGTGGTCGTCGTGGGCGTCACGCAGTCACCCGTGGCCGGAGCAGCCGCGCCCGCTGGGTTCGCCGGCGTCGGGCCGGTGCCCGTGCAGCCGAAGCGGGACAACGTCATGTGGCGGGTCATGCGGGTGCCGTCCGAGAACGAGGCCGTCGACGTCGACTCGCGGATGTAGCCATCCGCGTCGACCGCGATCCGGGACTTCGCCTCCACGAAGCCGGACCGGTCGAGCACCTTGAGTGCCTCGTCGACCGTCTTGAGTTGCTCGTCGGTGAGTGCGGGCAGTTGGCGCATGGCGGCGCTGTCCGAGATCACGTCGTAGAAAGTGACCGGGGTGTCGCCGACCACGCCGGTCCCGACCGCACGCACGCCGGTCACCGCGCTGGCACTCAACGACAGATACCCCGTCGGGCTGGCCAGACCCAACATCGTCAACGCGCCCGGACCGGGACCGAACGTCGACTCGACCGCCGACGCGAAGCCCGAGAGAGGCTGGCCGTCCTCGAGCGATCCGCCGTAGTTCGCGCCACCTTGCTCCGCGATCTTGGTGCCGTCGGTGCGGACGGTCACTTCGCCGAGGCCACTGACCGTCGAGGTCGTCTGGAGGAAGTACGGGTCGAGGCTCACCGTGCCGTGACCCGAGACCGTCACGGGCTGAGTCGACGCGTGGCACGCCGTGCTCGCAGTCGAACCACCGCCGCCGCCGACCGTCGTCGCCGAACTCGAACCACCGCCGTGAAATGCGCTCGTGGATTGGTGGCACCCCGAGTCCGGTTCGCCGGCGGGTTGAATCACGAAATCGAACGCGACCTCGTAGCCACCGGCACTCGTCGACGCGTCGAGCGCCGAGAGGACCGCGCGAGCGGCCGGGGTCGTGAGCACTCGCCGTCGAGGTTGCGAACTCGACGAGTCGTCCCTGCCCGACGCCAGCGCGACCGCGCCGCCAGCGGCCGCGATCACCGCGACCACGCTGGCGATCGCCGTTGCCCGACGTCGCCGTCGACCGGATGTCGTCACGACATCGTCGAGTGACGCAATCGGCGTCGGTTCCTCGGAGTCCTGGCCCATGATCGAATCCCTCTGGCGAGAAGGTTCCCTGCCGCTCGCACGCTACCTCCAGAACCCTCCTCCCGGAGGTGGCCATCCGAATCTGACGATGCGTCAGATCGGGCGGTAGGTTCGCCGCGTGATCACCAACGACGAGATCAAGGCCATCGGCGCGATCGACCTCATGCTCGGGATCCCGACCGGCGACCCGAAGCGATGGTACGAGTTCCTCCGCAAGCAGCTCCTCGACCGCGAGAGCCGAGAGGACTTCGAGTTCCCGGCGCAATACATGTTCAAGAACGTCCCGCATTTCGAGGAGGGCATGGACGACCCGGTGTCGTATGTGCTGGCTCAGATGGACCGCCACGGCATCGCCAAGGCCATGCTCGGCAACAGCTTCCGCAACGACGAGACCCAGAAGACGATCAAGGCCCACCCGGACCGGTTCTTCGGCAGCTTCGAGGTCGACCCCAACCGAGGAATGGAGGGTGTCCGGGAACTCGAGGCGGCCGTGCTCGAACTGGGTGTGAAGGCCGCCACCGCCTTCCCGGCCGGGATGTCTCCGCAGGTGCCGATCAACGACAAGAAGTTCTACCCGATCTACGCGAAATGCGTTGAGCTCGACATCCCGATCTGTGTGTGCGCGGGTGTCCCCGGGCCACGGGTGCCGTTCGCGCCACAAGAGGTTGCGCTCATCGACGAGGTGTGCTGGTTCTTCCCCGACCTGAAGTTCGTGACCCGTCATGGGTGCGAGCCGTGGGCCGACCTCGCGGTGAAGCTCATGCTGAAGTGGCCGAACCTGCATTACTCGACCTCTGCGTTCGCGCCGAAGTTCTATCCGAAGGACGTCATCAACTACGCGAACACGCGTGGCGCGGACAAGGTCATGTACGCCGGGTACTTCCCGATGGGACTCACCCTCGACCGCATCTTCTCCGAACTGCCCGGTGTGCCGTTCCGCGACCACGTCTGGCCGAAGTTCCTCCGCGAGAACGCCGAACGCGTCTTCCGGCTCGATGTCTGATTCTCCGAGCGTCGCCACCGGCGCCTACTTCGACGCGTGGCACGGCGGTGTCGTGGACACGATGATCGGCATGCCCGCGTCGAGCGCGGAACGCAACACCAAGCACTACGCGCAGATGAACGCCGGAATCCTCGACAAGGAGGCACGGGAGAAGTTCACGTTCCCCGCGCAGTACATGTTCAAGGACGTGCCCGACTACGGCGAAGTCGACGATCCGGTCGCGCTCCTGCTCGCCGAGATGGATCGCTTCAACATCAGACGCGGCATGATCAACGTCGCCACGAACGAGGTCGCCCGTATCGCCGCGGCGAACCACCCCGATCGGTTCATCGCCTCGTTCAACGCCGACCCGAACCGCGGGATGGACTGCGTGCGGGAACTCGAGGTCGCGGTCAAGGACCTGGGCGTGCGCTCGGCGCAGGTGTTCCCGGCCGGACTGCTCCCTCAGGTGCCGATCAACGACAAGAAGATGTACCCGCTCTACGCAAAGTGCGTAGAACTTGAAATCCCGATCTTCGTGAACGCCGGCGTCCCCGGGCCTCGCGTCCCGATGGCCTGCCAGGACGTCGCCCACATCGACGAGGTGTGCTGGTTCTTCCCTGACCTCAAGTTCGTGATGCGTCACGGTGCCGAGCCGTGGACCCGGCTCGCGGCCAAGCTCATGCTGAAGTGGCCGAACCTCTATTACTCCACGTCGGCTTTCGCCCCGAAGCACTACCCCGCCGACATCGTGCATTTCGCCAACACGCGCGGCGCCGACAAGGTGATCTACGCCGGCTATTTCCCGATGGGCCTCAGCCTCGAACGCATCTTCGCCGAGTTGCCGAGCGTCCCGTTCCGTGACCATGTCTGGCCCAAGTTCCTCCGCGAGAACGCGGAGCGCATCCTCGGATTGGAGCACGCATGAGTGAGGACGCGTTCCGCGCCGCGTTGGCGGGCGGTGCGATCGACACCGCGACCGGGATCCCGAAGTCGCGCGAGGACATGTTCGAGTTCTACGAGTTCATCCGCAAGCAGACGCGTGACGCGGAGAGCAAGGCCGGCGAGGGCGGGCTCGAGTTCCCTGCGGGGTATATGTTCAAGGACCCGGTCCACATCGAGTCCGACGAGCTCGGGGACCCGGTCGAGTTCCTGCTCGCGGAAATGGACCGCCACGGCATCCGCAAGGTGATCACCAACGTCGACGACGGCGGCAACGGAGCCCGGGCCGTCCGCGAACATCCCGACCGCTTCGCCGCGGGCATCGGCGTCGACCCGAACCAGGGGATGGAGGCGGTGCGTCGGATCTCGCGCATTGCCGGCGAGTTCGACCTCAAGTCGGTGAGCGCGTTCCCCGCGGGGCTGTACCCGCAGGTCGCAGTGAACGACAAGAAGTTCTATCCGATCTACGCGAAGTGCGTTGAGCTCGACATCACCTTCGCCACCACCATCGGCGTGCCCGGTCCGCGTATTCCGTTCGCGCCTCAGGACGTCGCCCACATCGACGAGGTCTGCTGGTTCTTTCCCGATCTGCGGTTCGTGATGCGCCACGGCGCGGAGCCGTGGGCGGATCTCGCCGTGAAGCTCATGCTGAAGTGGCCGAACCTGTACTACTCCACCACCGCGTTCGCGCCGAAGTACTACCCGGAAGACATCATCAAGTACGCCAACACGCGCGGTGCCGACAAGATCATCTGGTCGGGCTACTTCCCCGCCGGCCTCTCCTACGACCGCATCTTTGCCGAGCTCCCGCACGTGCCGTTCAAAGACGAGGTCTGGCCCAAGTTCCTCCGCGAGAACGCGATCAAGGCGTTCAAGCTCGACCAATAGCCGCCTCCTACCGCGACTTTTGGTCTGTGCATGGGTGTTTCCACCACCCTCCAGACCAAAAGTCGAGGTTGGGAGGGCCGGTAGCGTGCCGGCGCATGGGAACGGGACCGCTCAAGGGGATCAAGGTCATCGAGTTGCCCAACATCGGTCCGACGCAGTTCGCGGGGATGGCGCTTGCCGACCTCGGGGCGGAGGTCCTGCGACTCGACC
>JBDUBS010000091.1:0-4092 GCA_040003875.1 Acidimicrobiia bacterium
GAGCAGGACCCTCTCGCCGATCACGATCCCGGGGTCGATCGGATCGATGGGGTCGGTGAAGTTTCGGATCACGTTCGAGAAGCTCGAGAAATGCCAGAAGAACGGGCTGTCGTCCGACACGGCGCTGATCTGACGGGGGTAGGTGGCGGCCACCGCGGCGGCCTGCGCATTGTCGGCGTCGATCAGTCGCGGCACGATCCCCGGCCCCTTCGGGAGCCCAGGGGCCCACGCAGTGGATCCGAGCGGGACCTTCTGCACCGCCGCCTGGTATCGCACGACCTCCGTCGCCGTGAACGGTGTGCGTTTCACCATCACGGTCGCGAGGTCGCCGGTCTTGTTCGTGATGTAGGGCGAGACGATCAGATGTGCGCCCGGGTCTTTGATCCCCATCTGGGACAGCGCGCGGCGAGCTGTCATGACGTACCGGCTCGTGCGGTTCGGTGCGTCGCGGAAGTTCAGCTCACCGAACTGGACGACGATCATCCCGCGATCGGTGAGGTGGCGCAGACTCTCCTTGATCATTTGCGTGGTGTAGAGGTAACTCTCCGAGAGGACGAACGCGCCTGACGAGGCCGCATTGTTTGCGGCGTAGCTGTCGGGCGCGACGAACCACACCAGGTCGTACTTGTTGTCGGTGCGGGCCAGGTACGACCGACCGTCGCCCTGGTGAATGTTCACGCCCGGTTGATGGGCCAGATCGCCCGAATACTTGCGGAACCGATGCTTCACCAGATCGACGGTCACCGGGTTCAGCTCGACACCGTCGATGAGCTTCGACTTGTAGTGGAGCGCGGCAACGATCTCGTTCCCTCCCGCCGATCCGATGATCAACGTGTGACCGGGAGGTGCACCCAGGGTGCCGAACGGAAGCGATCGTGGGTCGTCGTTGAAACGGGTCGTCGCCGCCGCATTGCCATCGAACTTCGGGATGATCGAGCCAAACGTGCCGTCGTGCCACAACGACATGAACGGCAACGGGTGACCGGGCTTACTGACGTCCGGTAACTGGAACGCGTCGACGCGGAATACCGGGCCCCAGTCCGATGCGGCGGGCGTGCCGTTGGGCCGCCCCTTGGATGGCTCGGCCGTGACATCGGGGAGCGCGATCCCGGTCGACAGCACCGCCAGTGCGACCACCATTATCCCGACCGGTACGACCGCCAGCCGGTCCTTCGGCATTACCACGATGCCCACGACGCCGAAGATCAGCGCCGACAGCATGACGACCTGAGGTGGTCCGAGCGTGACGATCAGTGGAATCGCCATTGCGCAGCCGAGACCGGCACCGATCAGGTCGGCGAAGTAGAGGCCACCAACGCGGGAACCGCCGCGGCCCAGCAACGTCGACACGATGATGCCCAGCGCGATGAAAGAGGCGAACAGCGCGAGGCAGACGATGCCAAGCATTCCCAAGTTCTTGAACGACGTCCGCGATCCGTAGTCCCAGATCTGCAGCGTGTCGATTTTCACCCGGGCGACGACGAAGTACCCCGCGGCGATGCTGACCGCGCCGACGATCGAACACACGGCGATCACGGTGTCGGTCGCCGCCTGGCGCAGGCGGGGCCAGACGACCACGAAGATTCCACCCGACCCGATTCCCAACAACGCCAGGCCGAGCACCAGGTACACGTAGTAATAAAAGAGCTTGAACGAGACGATGCGGGTGTATCCGACTTCCAGCAGCAGACCGGCCAAACTGACCAGGAAGATGACGACGGTGTGACGGACTCCGAGCCCCGCCCTCGGACCTTCGGTTGTGGACACCCGCGCTCCCCGTTCAACGATGTGGGCCCGTTGAGAGCGGCGAGCGTAGCCCCGGGTCAAGCCCGTAAGCGGGCCACCCGGTCGGCCGTCGGCGGGTGCGTGCGGAAGAGATTGGCGAACTGCACCTGGCGGCCGGTCAGGGGGTTGACGATGTACGCGGTCGCCTGGGCGGGCGCAACATCCATCGGCACCCGCTGTGCGTAGGCCTCGATCTTCTCCAGTGCCCGGGCGAGCGATTCTCCCGAACCCAACAGTTCGGCACCGGAATGGTCCGCCTCGTACTCCCGCGAGCGGCTGATCCCCATCTGGATCACGACGGCCGCCACCGGGGCGAGGACCGCAAGCAGGAGGGCACCGATCACGTTGCCGCCCTCGTTGTCCCGACCGCCCCCGCCGAACAGTGCACCCCACATCGCAATCCGAGCCACGAAGGTGACGGCCATCGCGAGTGCGGCCGCGACGGAGCCGATCAGGATGTCGCGGTTCTTCACGTGGCTCATCTCGTGCGCGAGCACACCTCGGACCTCGTCGGTCTCGAGCACGTCGAGCAGCCCCTGGGTGACACAGACCACCGCGTGCCGGGGGCTCCGGCCGGTGGCGAACGCGTTCGGTTGCGGCTCGGGCGACAGGTACACCCGCGGCATCGGTGCGTCGGCCCGCCGGGCCAGGTCACGGACGATCGCGTACAGCTCCGGCGCGGCCGACTCCTCGATGGGTTGGGCGTGCGCGGACGCCACGGCCAACTTGTCGCTGAACCAGTACGAGCCGCCGACGATGACCAGACCGAGGCCGAGCCCGAGGATGAGGCCCGTCTGACCGAACAAGGATCCGATCGCCATCAGCAACCCACCGAAGCCGGCGAGGAGGGCGAACGTCTTGATCGTGTTCTTGTTCATGCTGTTGTGAACGTCGGTGTTCGGTCGCGCGTTCCCGGTACGACTTTCGACGAGGGCCGACATCCCACCATTCGCTCAGACAACGTTCAGCGTGCCTCGTTGACTCTCGGCGCGCTTCACGAACTCGCTCGGTGGCGGGACATCGGTCCTCGTTCCTGTGCATCCCGCGTGAACAAGAACACAGTGTGGGGAGGAGGAAGGGGGGGTGGTGGCTCCCGAACGGAGCGCAGCGGAGTGAGCAGGTTCGGAGCGAGCCCCACGAGAGCCATGACCGACAGGAGCGCGAGCGGAGAACCCGACAAGGAGGCCGCGAGCCCCACGAGAGCCATGTCCGAAAGGAGCGCGAGCGGAGAGCCCGAGATCTAGTCGTAGTAGCCGGAGTGGCGGTAGAGGGTGGGGACGCCTTCGGCACGGAGCATCTCGACGTTGCGGCGGTCGTCCTCGATGCCGAGGAGGACCTCGAACCCGAAGTCGCGCAGGTCCCACAGTGACGACTGCTTGAAGTCGCGGGAGAGTTCGTAGTCGCCCCACGGCCGCATGAGCAGGACATCCCAACGGATCTCGTAGCGCCGGAGCCAGGCCTCGGTGAGTTCGTGGACGCGTTGGGGTCGGGCAGTGAGCAGGATCACCCGGATGTCGCGGTCGAGGAGGTCGAGCATCACCCGCACCTCCTGGATCACGGGGTCGTCACCACACGCGTCGAAGAATCCGCGCCAGTCGCGCCGGGGCGCCTCGATGTAGTGCTGACGGGTCGCCGCGTCGGACAGCACACCGTCGATGTCGATCAGGACGGCACGGCCGGGCTCGACCGGACCCTCACGCCAGGTCCAGTGTTCGGGGGCGATGCCTCGTCGTGACACGCGGTCCTAGTCCTCGTCGGGGGCGGTCGAGAGATACCGGCTCTTGATCCCGTCGACCACACCGGGATCCGCCAAGGTGGTGGTGTCGCCGAGCGCCTGGTCCTCGGCGACGTCGCGGAGCAGCCGGCGCATGATCTTGCCCGAGCGGGTCTTGGGCAGGTCCTCGGTGAAGAGGATCGACTTCGGCTTGGCGATCGGACCGATGGCCTGGCCGACGTGTTCGCGCAGGTCGGCGACAAACGCGTCGCTCGGCTCGTTGCCGGCGCGCAGGATCACGAAGGCGGCGACGGCCTGACCGGTGGTGGCGTCGGTCTTGCCGACCACGGCGGCCTCGGCCACTGCGGGGTGCGACACCAGCGCCGACTCCACCTCCGTGGTGGAGATGTTGTGACCGGCGACGAGCATGATGTCGTCGACCCGGCCGAGCAGCCAGAAGTAGCCGTCGGTGTCGGTCTTGGCGCCATCTCCGGCGAAGTACCGACCGTCGAAGCGCGACCAATAGGTCTCCCGGTACCGCTCGGGGTCGCCCCAGATCCCGCGCAACATCGACGGCCACGGTTGGGTGAGGG
>JBDUBS010000171.1:0-4090 GCA_040003875.1 Acidimicrobiia bacterium
CTCACTATGGGTCCGGAGCCGAACGTGGAGACGGATGACTGGCACCGCGCCACCCGGGGCGTACTCCCGAGCCGGAGCCGGCGGAGGCGAGCAGGCACGGAGCGAGCCCAACGAAGGGCATGACCGTCAGGAAGTGCGAGCGCAGGGCCCGAAGTCAGGCGGGCGGCGCGGAGCCGAGCGTCACGCGTGCGCGGTGGTTCGTACCGGCGTCGTCCACCCAGGTGACCTGGACGACGTCCCGCGGCGACGAATGGAGCAGGCGATGCGTGAGGTCGCCGGCGGACGAGACCCGGATCCCGTTGACGGCAGTGATCACATCACCGGCCTGGATGCCCGCGGCGTCGGCCCCGGAATCGGTCGCGACCCCGATCACCGTCGGTGCGGCCGACGATCCGTCGGGGGCTTGCCCGTCCACCTCGATGCCCAGGACTGCGCGCGTCGCGCCGAGGTGGATGTTGGTGCCACCCTGGCCGGAGACGATCGAGTGGGCCACGGCGAGCGCGGATTGGATCGGGATCGCGTAACCCTCGGAGGCGACCTCGCTCCGGAATCCGAAGCCGGCACCGCTGCGTCCGGCGGCGGTGTCCATGCCGACCACTTGGCCGTCGGCGTTCGCGAGCGGGCCGCCGGAGTCGCCCGGTTGGATTCCGGCGTCGGTCTGGATCAGATGCGTGAGCCGTTCGGTGTTGGCGCCGTCCTGGTCGGATGCCGTGATCGGACGGTCGAGGGCGGTCACCGTGCCCGACGCGACCGACGGCGCACCGCCGCGGCCGAGTGCGTTCCCCAGGGCGGTCACCTCGTCGCCGACGCTGAGCGTGGATGCGTCACCGATCGACGCGGCCGTGAGACCCGATGCGTTGCGGAGCTTCACGACTGCGACGTCGTCGGTGCTGTCGTAGCCGAGCACGGTGCCCGAGTAGGTCCGGCCGGTCGCGGCCACCTCGGCCTGGATCGCGGTCGAGTCGGCGATCACGTGGTTGTTGGTGAGGACGATCCCCGTTGCCGAGATGATGATGCCGGTGCCGGCGGCGGCCCCCCCGGAGGACAACGTCGTGGTGAGGTTGACGATCGAATCGTCGAGTGAGTTCGCGATCCCGGTTGTTCCGGTGCTCGTCGCGCCCGAGGAACCGTTCGTCGTCGGTCGGATCGCCCGCGCGACCCGGTCGATGGCCGAGGACGCCGATCCGCGGGCTTGATAGCCGGCCCAGCCGGCGGTACCGATCAGGACAGCAACGAGCAGCAACACTGCCGCGATGCGTCCGGGGTGGGTCTGGGTGACTCTGGCGTCGGGCACCGGGTCGAACTCGGTGTGCTCGTGGGTGATCATGGAAGCTCCTGGCGGGTGCCCCCCGGACGGTGACCCCGCCATTGTGCAGGCCCGACCCTGAGAGAAGCCCGACCGCTTGCTGGGTATTGGCGGAGATCCGGTACCCCACAGTCTCCGGGCGAAACCCGCGTGACGCTTGGCCAGTTCGGTCGCCGGTGTTAGCGTCCCGGTCCTTCGGAGGGGGTCCGACATGGCAGGTGTTCTCCACAAATCCGTGAGGGTCGGTCGACGAGTGGCGCTGATGGCCGGAGTCGTCGTGCTCCTTGCCGGATGCTTCAAGCCGATGGCGCTCCACATGCAACAGACCGATCCCAGTTCCCGGCCGTGGTGGTGTCATTCGGAGTTGATGGCCGACGAGCCCGGCGCGCAGTGGTACATCGATCATGGAATCCACAAGGGCGATCTGAGCTGGAACGATTGCATCACGAACTCGGGATACTTCGATCAAGCGTTGGCCTTCGCGATGCAGTGGCCGACTCGGGGCCAGGCCGAGGCGGCGGGCTGGACCGCCTCCGCGAACTACGCGGCAGGGATGGGGACCCATCATTCCCTCGGGAATCCGCTGCAGGGCGCGTTCGACCCGACGCGACCCAACTTCCTGCAGTACGGCGGGAACACGCCGGACGCGAAACTCGTCGGCATCAGCTGGTACGTCAACAACGGTCCCGCCGGCCCGCCCGCCGGATTCCCCGGCGACAACGACTGGTGGCACCGCCACGAGAACGTCTGCATCTCGAGCTCGTCGGGGCTGATCATCTTCGATGGTGCGTGCCCGCCGGGTGTCTCGGGGAACACCGTGTATTTGGGGAACTACTGGCTACTGCACGCGTGGATCGTGCCCGGCTGGAACCACGTCCCTGACGTCTTCGTCGGCCACCACCCGTGCCTGTTGGTGAGTGGTCCTGCCGCTCCCGACGACGCGTGTTGGACCACCGACATGCACATGGGCTGAAGCCCGGGTTCCGCGTCCGAGTTCAGTCGTCGTCGCGAATGGTGACGATGCCCTCGGCCCGGGCCACGTCGGCGTTCTCGGCGTCGTCCAGCACGATGCGGAAGGTCTCGGTGGGTTCACGGACATGGTCGTCGACGAGTGGGATGTGAATCGTCGCGTGGGTCTCACCGGGCGCGAGGCGGATCTCGCTGTCCGTCCGCACGTAGTCGGTGCGCGACCGTGCGGTCCTGTGATGGGTCACGTAATGGACCACGATCGGCTTGCCGCTCGGCGCGGACAACGTGATCTCGGCCTGGGCCCAACCCGAACCCTCGCGGCCGTCACCGTCGTGGATCGATACCGATGGTGGCGCGTCGTCGTCCCGGATCTTCACCGTCACATCACCTTCGGTGACGTGGGTACCGGGCGCGCTGCTCACGGCCACGATGAACCGCTCGGTGGGTTCGTCGATCGCGTCGCCGACGATGCCGATGTGGATCATCGCTTCGGTGGCGCCGGCGGGGATCGTCACCCGACCGCGTGCCTGTACATAGTCGTCGGGGGTTGCGCTGGACGGGAACGCCAACCATTCCACGGTCGTCGGTGACCCGATCGGAGCCGAGAGTTCGACCCTGACCTCAGCCATGGTCGTCGTCCCCGTCCCCTCGGTGACGGTGGCCGAATGCAGCTCGAGGTCGGGGACGTCGAAGCTCATCGGAGCGAACGCGAACTCGGAGAGATCGGCCGCGTTCGCGACTGCGATCACACATGCGCCCGGCGCGGTGGTGCAGTCGAACGGTCCTTCGGCGGTCTGGATGACCCCGACGGCCGGGCGCGTCGCCGAGAACATTCCGTTGGCGTCGGCGGTCGCCACCGAGGCGCGGCCGATGTCACACGCGTCGGCGATGGCGGTCACTCCCGCCTTGCAGGGTGCCAACCCCATCGTCGAGCCGCCGGTGAATCCGACGCCCTTCACGGTCATGTTCTGGCCGTCACGAAGATGGACCGCGGGCGAGAGGGTCACGACGGGCGGTGGTGGCGGCTGCGAGTTCGGATCGAACGCGAGGGGAACGACGGCGGATTCATCCGGGTCACCGGAACCGATGCGGAGCGTGCACGGTTCGGGAGTGGTGGCGCAGTCGATCGAAGGTGCGCCCGGCGGTCCGAAGCTCAAGAGTCGGCGTACCTGGACCATGCCCGTCACCGCGCCAACGGCGTCGGCCTCCAGTTGCGTGTAGCCGGCGCAGAACTCGAACGACGTGGGGTCACCGGGCGCCAGGCGGCCACACTGCTCGACCGAAATCGACCCGGGAGTGAAGCCGGAGCCGACGACGCTCACGGCTTGGCGGTATCCGAGGTTGTGATCGGGGGTCACCGAAGCGGTCGGCGGTGGGGGGATGGGCGCGTTGGGATCGAAGGTGACAACGGTTTGGGTCCGCTCGTAGCCGTGCTCACCTTGGACCTGCACGGTGCATTCGACCGTCGCGTCGATGCAGTCCACCGAACCCGCGCCGCCGAAGTAGACGCGTCGTTTCACTCCCAGGGTGAGGTCGACCGTCCCGGTGGCGTCGGCGGTTGCTTGGGCGTAGCTCGCGCATTCCCCGCTCTCGGGACCGTTGACGCAGAAGTCCGCGAAGACGGACTCTCCCGGTGAGAACCCGGTGGCGTGGACTGCGACCTGGGCTCGATACGGGAGACCGGCGTTCGGGGTGACCGTCACCACGGGCAGCTGCGGAGGCGCCACGGAGTCGTCGAAGCCGATCGACGCGTCGGCGACGAGAAGCACACCGTCGTTCGAGAATCCGACCGCGTCGATCGAACACGACGCAGTG
>JBDUBS010000284.1:0-13841 GCA_040003875.1 Acidimicrobiia bacterium
GCGCAGGGCAGCGTCGTGACCGTCCGCAGTGTCGACACCGACATCACCGGGTTGAACATCGGGACCGTGTACCAAGACGCGAAAATCGCGTCACCGACACAGTGCACCGGCGACGCCGCGGCGTGGGGCCAGAACGGCGTGAACCTCACCTCGCCCGTGAACAATGTGCCGGTCACCGACCCGACATTGTCGGCCACTCCCGCCAAGCTCGTGACCCAACGCACCCGATTCTTCCGCGACCCGAACCTGTCGACGACCGACGCGGCATCGCTCGACTCCCAGGTGAGCAACCCGATCCAAGTCACCGTCGCGGGATAGCAACGCTCCCACTTTTGGTCTGCACGGTCGGGAATACCCCCACGCACAGACCAAAAGTCGCGGCGGCGGGGAACCTCATAGGCTGCTCCCGTGCTGCGCACACGGATCTGTGAACTCTTCGGCGTCGAATATCCGATCATCAACGCGCCGATGGGCGGCGGGGACGCGCCGGCCGAGCTGGCGGCGGCGGTATCCGAAGCAGGCGGGCTCGGCATGATCGGAGGCACGACGCGAAGCGGCGCGCCGTGGCTGACGAACCAGATCCGTCGGGCGCGCGAGCTGACCGATCGGCCGTTCGGCGTCGGATTCATCAGCCACCTCCCGGGTGCCTCGGATCTGATGAAGGTGGCCCTCGACGAGGGCGTGCCCGTTATCGCACACTCCTTCTCCGACCCGGCTCCGTATGTGGCCGCCGTCCACGCCGCCGGGGCACTCGTCATCTGCCAGGTCCGCACCCTCGAGGGTGCGCGTCAGGCCGCCGACGCCGGAGTCGACGTCGTCACTGCGCAGGGCACCGAGGCCGGCGGTCACACCGGTCGCGTCTCGACCTTGCCGCTCGTGCCGAGCGTCGTCGACGCCATCGCGCCGCTCCCGGTCGTCGCGGCCGGCGGGATCGCCGACGGGCGCGGCATCGCGGCCGCGTTGATGCTCGGCGCGGAGGGTGCGTGGCTCGGCACCCGTTTCATCGCGACGCGCGAGTCCGGCGTCTCCGATGCCTATCGGGAACGCGTCATCGCGTCAGGTGCCGACGACACGGTGCTCACCGATGTCTTCGACACGGCTATCGGTATGCCCTGGCCCGGGGGCGTCTCGGGGCGAGCCATCTCGAACGAGTTCTCCGAACGTTGGCACGGTCGTGACGACGAACTCCGAACGTGGGCGCAGGACCATCGCGACGAGTACCTCGCCCTCGGTCCCGAGGCGGAGATCGCCAACCGGCCGGTGTGGGCCGGCGAGGCATCGTCGTTCGTCACCGGGATCGAATCCGCGCGGGATGTCGTTCGACAACTCGTGGCGGACGCGGCCGACGTACTGACTCACCGGCCCGGAGCCGTGTTGGGCGAGTGAGCGGTCGCTCCGTGCGGCCGACGAGCTGACCTTCTGGGTTACGCCACCGGCGCGGTTTCGAATCGTCCCAGGCCGTAGTCGCCGGCGATCGTGGTGCGGTGCATGCAGCGACCGTGCTCGGGTGCCATGCCCGAGACGGAGTGGAGCACGCGCCAGTTGTCCCAGACGAGCATGTCGGTCGAGTGCCACTGGTGGAAATAGCTGAGGTGGTTCGCAGCCGCGAAGATCTCGTCGCAGACCGCGGCGAGGAGCGCGTCGCCGTCGGCGTCCTCGTGGCCGGCCAGCCCCTTCGCCATCCAGGGCGACACGTGGAGCACCTTTTCCCCCGTCGGGCGCGTCCACACCGCGGGGTGCAGTGCGCGCGGGCGGTCGGCGAACTCGGTCATCACCGCTTCGGCTTCGCGTGAGGGCACGACCTCCTCGAAGTCCGCGGGTCGGCCGAAACGGAGGTTGTCGAGAATCACGTCCATCGCGTAGAGCACGGTCTCGCCCTTGATCCGGTCACGTAACTCGGACGAGATCACGTCGTAGAGCGCGATGCCGTCGACGAATCCGGTGAGGCCACCTTCGGGCGCGACCTCGACCGCACGGAGGACGCCGGCGCGGTTGAGTTCGTCGTTGTAGCAGTGGTCGAAGTGCCACGGCAGCCATTGCGACAACACCCGGCCGCCGAGTCGGACCATCCCGGGCTGATTCGGCTCGTGACGGATCTCGATCACCCCGAGTTCACCACCAGCCCGCGGAGTCGCCTGGCTCGGGTGGTCCTTGAGCGGTCCGATGGCGGTGCTCAGCGCCACCTGCATCCGGGGCGTCGGTTCGATGTCGGTGAACACGACGAGGCCGTAGCGCTCGAACAAATCTCTGACTTCGGCGCGGAGACCTTCGTCGGACAGGCCGTCGCGCGTGACGCCGCCGACCCGGGCTCCGAAGCCGATGTCCTCGCGGATGGCCTCGACCGTCAACCTCGTCATGGTCTGCTCCCCTGGGGTGTCGAAGCACCGATCGTACGGTCCGCCCAGTCGACGAGTTGCGGGACGAGCAACGACCAACGGACGAACAGCGACCCGGCGTCCTCGATTGCGGCTCGACGCTCGTTCCACTCGTCGTCGCCCCATGGCGGCTCCACGATCTCCGCACCCGGAAGACCTGCGGCCAGCGCTTCCGATGTCGCACGGGTGTGCGACATGTCCGACGGGCCGCTGCGGAACACCAGGATCGGCACCGCGAGCCGAGCGATGTCGGCGGCGTCGAGTCCGGGCACGAGCGCATCGTCGCAGGGGCAGTATGCGAGCGCCCAGCGGTCCATGACGGCGAGAAACTCTTGGCGGTCCATCGCGAGGAGCCGATCGCGGTTCGCCGGGTTGCTCACCTGCGACTCCTGCCACTGGTCGAGCGCGACCACCGCCTCCATGCCGCCGTGCCAGGCCGCGTCGATCGACGGCATGCAGTAGTAGTTCGCCAGTTGGAGCAGACCCGGGACACCGCCACTGATCCACCACATGGCGAGCCCGGCGGTGACGTCGGCGCTGCGCGCCGCGGGGAGGAGCGAGACGCGCGCACCTCCGGACCCACCGGCGATCACGGTGGGCCCGAGGTCGAGGTGGCGGAGCAGCGCACCGAGTGCCTCGGCCTGGGTCTCGGATTCGGACGGACCCCTGAATACGACCGACGACGCCCCGCAGTTCGGGCGGTCCCAGGTGAGGACCTGGCGACCGGTGCCGGCCAATGCCTGCGCCATCGCCACCAGGCCGGAATCCTCCTTGGTGAACCGTCCGCCGGGCGTGAGGACCCAGGGTTGACCCTCGCCCACCACCTCGTAGGCGATGTCCATCCCGTCCAACGCTGCGACCGGCATGCTCGACTCCCCGTTGTCGGGTTCCGTTCTACCAGTCACCGAGCTGCGGCGACCTCCGTGCGACACCGCGTCCCGGCACGTCAGAATGCTCCGAACCCATCGTCCCTGAGGAGCGCCCAATGTCCGACCACACCTACAAGGTCACCGAGATCGTCGGCACGTCACCCGACGGCGTCGATGCCGCGATCCGCAGTGGGATCTCCCGAGCCTCGGGATCGCTGCGCAACCTGGGGTGGTTCGAGGTCACCGACATTCGCGGCCACCTCGACGATGGCGAGCTCGCGCACTTCCAGGTCACGATGAAGGTCGGCTTCCGCCTCGACGACGACTGAGCACCGCTCAGGCCGGGACAGGTGCGTCGCGCCGGTCGAGTTCGAAGAGTTCCTGGGGAGTGCCGATCCCTTCAACTCGAACCAGCCGCACGCGAGGAACGAGAACTCGGCCGGCCCATCGAGAACCGGTTCGGGATACGGTGGACGACCTGACACGCACGTCAGGTCGCGAGCCGCACCGGGGGTCGGAGTGGAACTGCCCAAGATCATCAGCGTCGACGATCACGTCGTCGAGCCCGCCCACGTCTGGCAGACCTGGCTGCCGGAGAAGCACCGGGAGAAGGGTCCGCACGTGGAGCGCAAGAAATGGGGCAAGTTCCGCCTCAAGAAGGGCGCCAAGTACGAGATGACCGAGGATCCCGAAGGCGAGTGGGGCGACGCCTGGATCTACGAGGACAAGGTCATCTACGTGCAGAAGAAGTTCGTCGCGATCCCGAAGTCGGCGACCGACGGCGACGACGTGTCGACTTTCGACAAGACGGTCATGACGATGACCGCGACCACTTACGACGACATGCGGCCGGGATGTTGGGACGCCAAGGAACGGAAGAAGGACTTCGAGATCAACTGGGTGGACGGGTCGCTCCCGTTCCCGACCTTCCCGCGGTTCTGTGGTCAGACATTCCACGAGGCCGACGATCGCGAACTCGCGCTCGCGTGTGTGCAGGCGTACAACGACTGGATGGTCGAGGAATGGTGCGACCCGTCCATCGGTATCAACATCCCGCTCGGCATCATCCCGTTGTGGGACCCGGAACTCGCGTCACAAGAGATCCAACGCAACGCGGCGCGGGGTGTGCGCGCGGTGTGTTTCTCCGAGCTACCGACCCGCCTCGACCTTCCCAGCGTGCACACCGGACACTGGGACCCCATGCTCGCCGCGTGCGACGACACCGGTACGACGCTCTGCATGCACGTGGGCTCGAGCTCGACCGACCCGTTCTCGTCGCGGGACGCACCTGCCGGCGTGGGCAGCATGGTCGGGTTCAACAACTCGATGGCGTCGCTCGGCGACTACCTCTTCGGCGGCATCATGCACCGCTACCCGAAGCTCAAGATTGCGTACTCGGAGGGCCAGATCGGGTGGCTCCCGTACGCGCTCGAACGCGCCGACACCGTGTGGGAGGAGCACAATGCTTGGCAGAACTCCAAGCGGCTGTGCCCGGAGCCGCCATCCACCTACTACTACGACCGCGTGTTCGGCTGCTTCACGTGGGACCACCACGGCGTGAAGTCGCTCGACGAGGTCGGTGAGAACAACATCTGCTTCGAGACCGACTACCCACACACCGACACCACGTGGCCCAACTCCAAGGTGTACTGCGAGAAGATGCTCGAGCCGGTGCAAAGCGAGGAGCAGCGCTACAAGATCCTGCGCGGCAACGCGATCCGGATGCTCGAACTCGACCGCGAGTAGACCCCGCCCACTCCCTTGTCATCGCGGGGGCGATCAGCCGACCGGGTCCGGTCGCACCATCAGTTCCGCTCGGGTGGTGGTGCCGTCATCACCGATCGCGACGACGGTCGTGATCCCGCCAGGCTCGTCGACCCCCGGCGTGTACGCGGCCGCGACCTCCCCGCGTGCCGATGCGACGTGGCGCGGTCCGGTGAACGAACCCACCGGCGATGAGAACGCGAACCGCACCAACTCGCCCGGCTGAGCACCGGTCAGGGTCAGTGCCACCTCTCGTCCGGGTGCAACCGTTGCGGGTCGGAACACCAGTTCGACCACGGGCGGCGGCGGGATGATGAGGGTTTGGCCGATCGTCAGGTGATCCGGACCGCGGAGACGGTTGGCCAACACGATCGCCGCCGGGGCGACGTGGTAGCGCACCGCGATCGCGGTGATGGTGTCGCCGGACCGGACCGTGTACTCGGTCGCCGCACGGGGCGTCGTGGTGGACGTCGTGCTCGCAGCCGAGGTACTGCTCGAGGCCTTTGCGGCTAGCGACGGCGTGGCGCGATGCCGGCTCACCACGAGACGCGAGAGACCGAACCCCGCGCCGAGTACGACGAGTGCGAGTACGACGACGCCGACGGCGAGGGACCGCCTCCGGTCGGGTGCACCGCGCCGCGCGCCCGCACTTTCGGATATCGATACGTCGGACCTCGTCACTCGCGCACCTCTCGCTCCCGACCCGACCCACCGCAGTCTCTCGCCGAGCGATCGATACCCCACGAGGCCACCACCCACTCGTGGTGCACCGATGGGTTCGACGACCGCGAGCAAACCGCGCCTACGGCGGCGGTGCGTCGGACGGCAGGTTGAGCGCCTTCGGGAAGAGTCCGACGCCACGAACGGCGAACGGGGCCGTGCTCACGTGGCTCGGGGCGGGCTGCCGATGCCGAACGGATGCATCAGACCCAGCGAGTCCAGCACGTACCCGCCAGTGCCGTCGGGGGTGATCACGACACCTACTCGTCGAAGAATCACCCTGCTGCTCCCCGCCTCGATTCGATGTTCCACGGATCCTAGAAAGACCGTCAGCACATCGACATACGTCGTCCGACCCGTTTCCCCAGACAATCAGGGCAAGATGCGCGCCCTGACCGTGGCCAGCGTGCGATCGGCGACCCGAACCGCGCCCCGCACCACACCGAAGCCCAATGTGACGATCCGGACCGGCGACCACCACGGCGGCCGAGCGGATTCGGATCCGGGACCCGCGTCGCGAGACGGGCGATCGGCGGACACGGACGGACGCGCAGGCGCGACCCTCGTGGGTTGTTCCGGCCGCGCCGGGGCTCGCCGCACGTCGGATGGTTCCACCACCATCGCATCGACCAGATCGTCGACGGCTTCGGCGACGGCTTCAGCGACGGGCATGACCTCGTGCGCAGCGTCGTCGCGGCGCTCCGTCTCGTGCCCCAGTGCTTCCCATATCTCGCCGACGGTTGCGAACTCGACGCCACGCGGAAGCCGCGCGAGTTCGTCCAACACGGCTTCGGTCGCGTGCTCCTCGTGGGCGATCGCGAGGATCGTCATCGTGTCGGCCGGTAACGCCGACGGCCGCAGGAAGCGCGCGATCTCCGACCGGCCGAGCAACTCGAGGTGGCGATCGTCTCGAAATTCCTCCGACGCAGGTTCGTCGGTGGCGGCCGACGCCGCCTCGCTCTCCCCGTCGACGCGCCGGATCAGGCCCCCGAGCTCGAGGCTCATCTCGTCGTCCACGCGCGGTCCGTGTTGCGCACTCCGTTCGTCCATGCCCGGTCCTGTACCCCAAGGATCAGGCGGCTCAACCTGACGCGACGACGGTTTCGATCCGCGATGGCTCGGGTACTTCAGGGTTCCCCCAACGAGGAGCGACAAGATGTCCACGGACTCGAAAGTCACGAAAGATCTCATCCAGACGTGTAAGGACGGCCAGGAAGGATTCGCGAAGGCAGCAGACAAGGTGGCGAAGGACGGGCGTGACGACCTGGCCACCCGCTTCCGGGAGTTCTCCAACCAGCGTGCCGACTTCGCCTCCGAACTCGAGCAGCTCGCGCTCGGGTACGGCGAGGACGACAGCAAGTCGGGTTCGGTTGCGGCGGCACTCCACCGCGGTTGGATGAGCGCGAAGGACGCCATTTCGGGCTCCGACCCGGCAGGCGTGCTCGACGCGGCCGAGCAGGGCGAGGACCACGCCAAGTCGGAGTACTCGAAGGCGTTGGAGCAAGACATCTCCGAGAGTCTGCGCGCCGTGATCCAACGCCAGTACTCGGCCGTACAAGCGGCGCACGACGCCGTGCGTGACCTGCGCGACGCCCACGCGGCCTGAGGTCACGCGCCAAAGATTGGTTCCGCCCGGCGGTCGCGCGTCGGGTGGAACCAATGAACTCGCGCCGGTAGCGGAGACGGTCGGTCAGGCGGGACGGATGATGGTCTGAAGTTCGGTGTAGGGGTCGATGCCCTCAGGTCCGAGTTCCCGACCGATGCCCGACTGCTTGAAGCCCCCGAACGGGGCGTTGAAGTCGAGGATCGTCGACGAGTTGACGGCAACCACACCGGTACGAACGCGGGCGCCGACCTCGGCTCCGTGTTCCACATCGCTCGTCCAGACCGAGCCACACAGTCCGTAGTCACTGTCGTTCGCGATTTGGATTGCCTGATCCTCACCGTCGTACGGGATCACCGACAGGACCGGACCGAAGATTTCCTCGCGGGCGATCGCCATGTTGTTGTCGACGTCGGCGAACACCGTCGGCGCCACGTACCAACCGGTGGCCTGGTCGGGTCGGTCGCCACCGGTGACCACCCGGGCGCCCGCGGCCTTGCCCGCCTCGATATAGGCCTCGACCCGAGTGCGCTGGCGTTCCGCGACGAGCGGACCAACCTGGGTGGTGAGGTCGAGTGGGTCGCCGACCTGGAGCGCGCCGACCGTCGAGCCGAGCGCCTCGACGACCTCGTCGTAGCGCGAACGCGGCGCGAGGATGCGGGACTGCGCGCCGCACACCTGACCGTTGTTCATCAGCCCCGACATCACCATCTCGCCGAGAAGAGCCTCGTCGAGGTTGACGTCGTCGAGCACGATCGCCGCCGACTTGCCGCCCAGTTCGAGAGTGACCCGCTTGAGCTGCTCCCCACATACCGAGGCGATGTGCTTGCCGACCGCACTGCTCCCGGTGAAGCTGACCTTGTCGATACCGGGGTGGCGCAGGATGTAGTCGGCGTTCTCACGGCCGGCCGGCACGATGTTGATGACTCCGGGCGGCAGGTCGGCCTCGATGACCGCCTCGGCGAAGATGTACGCGTCGAGCGGGGTCTCGGGGGCGGGCTTGATGATCATGGGGACACCCGCGGCCATCGCCGGGCCGAGCTTGAGGGCCATGATGAAGAGCGGCACGTTCCAAGGGATGATGCCCGCCGCCACGCCGACCGGGGCCCGGCGCACCTGCACCCGACCACCGAGCGCACCGGTGCGCTCCGACACAAACGGGTCTTCGTGTACTCCGCGTAGCCGCCGAGCACCATGGTCGCCGAGAACACCTGGCCCATGATCGACCAACTCTTCGGCGAACCGTTCTGACTCGAGATGAGGTCGGCGAGTTCCTCGGCGCGATTCTGCAACGCGGTGGAGAGCCGCGCGATCGCCTCACCGCGCTCCTCGGCGGGCATCGTCGGCCATGGGCCGTTGTCGAACGCGTCCCGGGCGGCGGCAACCGCTTTGTCGATGTCGGCCGGCGACGCATCGGGCACCTGGCCGATGACCTGTTCGGTGTGCGGAGAGACGACATCGATGATGTCCCGACTCTCGGGCTTCACGAACTCGTTACCGATGAACAGCGTGTCGAAGATTTGCACCCTTGGCTCCCGGGTTGTGCGATCTGAGGAGATGGGAGGGTACAGGGTGTCGCGCACCGGTCGACGGAGAGTGGCGCGTGTTACCTCCGACGCACGTGCGTGAGCGTGCCGCTCAACGGTCCGCTGTCGGTCCAGTCGAGACAGAAACCCGTGCGCGGATCGCAGTTGTGCGACTGCGCTTCGAGGAGCGGACCGATGACGAGCGACCCGCGAGCGTGCCGGAACCGCTTGGTCCCGCCGGTGACCGTCACCTGGTACGGCGACGTCGACGGACCTCCAGGGATCGAACCGCCAATCGTCCCCAACAGCTTCGCACCCGTCCGCGTCGTGAACGACACCGTTCCTCTGACCGCGAAGCTCGCGGTGTCGACGATGCAGACGTCGAACTGATAGGTGCCGGTCCCGAGGCCGACCGACGAGTAGGCACCACTCCCGATCACCGACACCACGCCGCCGCACCCCTCGAAGCGCAGCCCACCCGGTCCTCGCATCGAGCCGGACACGTTCCGAACCGCAGCACCTGCGCCGGAGGCCGGTACGAGCAAGATCCCGACCGCAGCGAGCAACAGGACCCCTCTGCACCACCGAACCATGAGACTCCCCGCGTTCGCCCGGGCGACAACGTTCAGTGTGGCGATGCTGCAACCCTTACGCAAGCGGCTACGCGACGGTGATCTCCTTGATCATGCCTTCGAGCGCGTGAGGAAGGTTGTCCTTCTTCGGGTCCGGGAAGAAGCACAACATGGCGTACTTGCCCGGGGCCAGATCCAGGGTCAGCCACGCTTTCGCCTTCGCGCTCAGCCCCACGACTCCACCGGCCGATGTGAACGGCGGCGGCCCGACCGGCGGAGGCGTCCCTGGGGGAGCCAGCAGGAAACCCTTGACGTCGTCGATGGTCTTGCCGTCGGCGATCTTGAACAACGCGAGCTCGTGGACCTCGCTGCCTTGGTTCTCCACCGTGAACGTGCCCTTGCCGGTGAACCCCTTGGGCGGTTCGAACACGAAATCACTCAAGCCGATCGTGCCGTCGGACTTCGGTGCGGTCTCGACCGACGCAGCGGTCTGCTTCACCTCGACCTTGCTGATCATCCCGTGGGCGGCGTGGGCCTTGCCGTCGGAACCCGGGATGAAGCACACGATCTCGTAGCTCCCGGGATCGAGCTTCACCGTGGCCGTGGCTGAGCCACCGGGATCGGCACCGTTCGGACCTCCGACGAAGACCGCCTTGCCGAGCGAACCGATGTCGGTGTTGGACGCGGCGGTCGTGAAGTCTGTTTCGGATACGCCGTTCAGCTTCACGAACGCGGCCTGGTGACCCTCCTGGCCGATGTTCTTCAGCGTGACGTCGACGTATCCCGCCGGAATCGTCGCCGGCGCGGTAAACGAGAAGTCCGCGGCCTCGATCGTGACCGTCGGTCGCGACTTCGCAGCCGCCGTGGTGCTCGTGGTCTTGCCCTCGGCGTTGCTGTCACTGCTCCCGCACGACACGGCCACCAACCCGGTGACTGCAATGACGGCAACCGCACCGAGCGCGCGTCGATGAAGCAAAGGCGATGACATTTTTGTACTCCCCTGTTCCAGTCGCCGCCGTGAACCGAACGGTGACAGCCCCATTTCCCGGCGGGACATTAGCAGTAACTGGATCCGTGCTGCGATTGCCCACGCAGCGAACCCGGGGCGATGACGTCGGCCGCCTCCGGTATGTCGATGGCGTGCGCGGTCCGTCGATCGGGACCCACGCGTCGTTTCGCGCCGCGACGCGCGGGTCGTCGGCTGCGATCCTCACGTCGTGCCGCGCGTCGGTACCATCCCGGCGACCACAACCGACAATCGAGACGGGCGCCATGACCACCCACCCACAGACCCAACCGGCCCGCACCACGAACGGTCGGACCCATCGGGCGTGGAACGTCTCGTACGCGGCTGTCGTCGCCGTCGCCGTGCTCGCGGTCGCATGTTCGAGTTCGTCCGGTTCGAAATCCGCTCCCGCGACGTCGACGAGCAGCAAAGTCACGACCGCCACGAGCGCGCCCGCACCGACGTCGGCGCAGGCGGCCATGGTGGCTGCCCGGCCCGTCGAGGTGCACACCCCGCCCGGGCTGTCGGCGACGAAGCCCGCTCCACTACTGATCCTGCTTCATGGCTACGGCGCGACCGGTGCTGTCCAGGACGCATACCTCAAGCTGACCCCGGTGGCGGACGAGCACGGCATGCTCTACGTGCACCCGGACGGCACGCTGAACCCGCTCGACAAGCGCTACTGGA
The DNA here is from genome assembly GCA_040003875.1 of Acidimicrobiia bacterium. Classification (GTDB taxonomy): domain Bacteria; phylum Actinomycetota; class Acidimicrobiia; order IMCC26256; family JAENVU01; genus JAENVU01. The sequence continues at coordinate 11,123 of JBDUBS010000284.1, forward strand.
ACGCGACCGACGCGTGTTGCGGTCCGCAGAGCACCGTCGACGATTCCGCGTATCTCACTGCGATCATCGCGGACGTGAAGTCGCGTTACACCGTGGACCCGAAACGCGTGTTCATCATCGGCCACAGCAACGGTGGTTTCATGGCGTTCCGGATGGCCTGCGACCACGCAGACGAGATCGCGGCGATCGTCAGCTTCGAGGCCGCCACCTGGGCGGACCCGAGCAAGTGCACACCAAGCGAAGCGGTGTCCGTGCTCGCGATTCACGGCACGGGCGATCAGACCATCAAGTACGACGGCGACTCGATCGGGGGTGCCGCGTATCCCAGCGCGACCACGACGGTCCAGACGTGGGCTCGCTACGACGGCTGCAAGCCGACGCCCGACCCGAACGTGACCACGACCCACATGATCGAGGACCAGCGTCCGCCCGCAACCGTCACGTCGTACTCGTCGGGCTGCAAGCCCAACGGCCACGTTGAGCTCTGGACCCAGCCCGACGGTCCGCACATCCCGGTGCTGAGCCCCACCTTCTCGGAGCAGCTCGTCACGTTCCTGCTCGCACACCCGAAGCGGTGATCGCCCCGCCTACTTCCAGCAGTGGGCCCCTTGGCGTGGACCGCTCACACCGGACCCGGTCATCTGCTGGAACGTACTGAAGGCCGGCTTCGGACTGCGGTCGACGCGCAGCAGACCGAGGTTGTTCCACAGCTGCGTGTTGAGGGGCTGCGTGAGGTCGGGCGGATCGTCGCGCGTCGCCTTCCAGATGAGCGGGCCGGTGAAGGACCGGAAGGTCGTGTTCCACCCGAGGTAGTAGTCGTGTAGCCACTGGGCCTGTTCGGCTTCGGTCATCGAGCGGCCGAAGCAGGGCTGGTTCGGATCGGCGAGCGGGACCGATCCCGTGGGTGCGCCCATCTCCGTGCCCCAGACCTTCTTACCGCCATCACCGTGGGCGGCCATGACGAGGTAGAGGTAGCGCACCTGGGTGAACCCGTTGAAGTCGGCGTCGTCGAGCGGGTTCCACGGGAACGAGTACGGGTGGTGGGCGATCGCGTCGAAGGAGTTGCCGGCGCCGCGGTCGTAGAGCGCGAGCAGCCACGTGGTCGGCGCGAACTCGGTCTGACCGCCGACATCGAACGCGTCGCCCGATGGAGCGGTGCCACCGGTGATGATTGTCGCGGCAGGATCCGCGCCCTTGATCGCGGGGTACGCGGCCTGGAGCATGGCCGCGTACCGGTCGGGGTCCGGACGCGGGAGTGAGAACTCCTGGTGGTTCGGCTCGTTCCAGATCTGCCAGTTGGTGATGCTCCCCCGCAAGAGCGGGTCGGCCACCGTCGACTGCGATCCGTACCGCTGCGCGGCGGCGCGGGCGAAGTTCGCGAAGTCGACAACGTGCGCGGCGTCGGGAAAACAGTGGCCCACGTAGGTGCCGTTCTGGTTCGCGCAGCTGGGACTGGCCCACTTCGGGCTGTACGTGATGGTGCCGACGATCTGAAGTCCTCGCGCGCGCGCGGATCGCACGGCGCCGTCGAAGCCGCCGTTGTTGAGGACACCGCGCGCCCAGCCCCAATCCGTCCTCGAACTCTGGATCGATTTCCAGTCGAGGTCGAGCGCGGTCCACCCGACTCCGGCGGCGGCAACGGCCTGCGCATCGGCGTCACGATCGGCGGGGGCCGCCCACAACGAGCCCGGGAACGCCGAAATCCCGGCGCGGGCTGCGACCTCGGGGCCCGACGTCGCACCGACCACGGCGATGGTCCGGGTCGCGTCCCGCTCGTCCGGGTTGTGCACCGTCAGCGTGTACTGCGCGGCCGCGGTCCCCTCCGGAACCGTGACCGCGACCGTGAACGCCGTGGCCGAGAGCACCGTGGGCGCGCCGAGCGTCGCGCCCGGAATCGACACCGCGACCGACAGCGCGGCGTCGAGATTCGTGCCCGTGACCGTCACCGTCGTGGTGCTGCCGATGCTGGCGTCCGGTGCAACCGCGGTCAGCGTCGGCCCGGCCGTGACTGCCGACGGCTGGAACGCGTGGAGTCCGTCCGCCGATCCCGCCAAGAGCGTGCCGCCCACGACGATCGGCGCGGCGAATCCCGTCGGCGTGACCGCGGAACGCCAGAGTGGCGCGCACTCCTTGGGGAACGCCGCGCAGTTGTCCGCGCCCGACGCGTCGAATGCGGCCAATCGGTCCTGGCCACCCGCGTAGAGCACGCGGTTCCCGAGGGACGGCGCACCCGCGACGACATCGGTCGACGACGCTCCCGGGGCGGTCTGCCACAGCGGAGTGCAGAGATCGACGTTCTTCAGACAACGGTCCGAGCCCCGGAGGTACCCGACCGTGTCGAACGCGAACACCGCGCCGCGGAGCACGACGTAGGCAACCCCGTTCGCGATCGCGGGCGGGTCCACCTTCTCCCCCGCGCCGACGGAGAGGGTCGCGCTCCAGAGCGGCGCGCACACTGTGCCCATGCAGTGGTTGGCGCCGGCTGCGTCGAACGCGGCGAGTCCGTGGTCGCCGCCCGCGAGGTACACCGTGCCGGCCACCACCGCCGGCGACGAGTACGAACCGTTGGCGCTCCACAGAGGCGCGCAGACCTGACCCCAACACCCTGAGACGCCGGCGACATCGAACGCCGCCACCGAGTCGGCGCCGGCGATGAACACGCGACCCGACGCAATCGTGGGTGACGCGTCCCAACCAGGAGTGAACGGCGTGCTCGACC
>JBDUBS010000166.1:0-4073 GCA_040003875.1 Acidimicrobiia bacterium
CCTCCTGCACCGCCCGCACCGCCGCGATCGTCACGTCGCGTAGCTCGCGTCGCGACGGCAGCCGGCGACGGCGTCATCGGGAGCGACGAGTAGGTTCACGGGGCATGTCGGCCAATGCGGAACAGTCAACCTTCTGGCAGGAACTCGCGCCCGACTGGATCGCGGCGACGGAACACTCGGACATCGTGGCCGCCCCGTTCGGTGTCGCCGCGATGGGTCTGCTCGAGCTGACCGCCGGGCAGACGGTGGTCGACATCGGTTGCGGCACCGGCTCCACCACGCTCGAGCTGGCGCGGCGGGTCGCACCCGGCGGGAGTGCTGTCGGTGTCGACATCTCGCCCGCGCTCGTCGCCGCCGCGGAAGACCAGGAGCGGACCCAGGCGGTAGGGAACGTGTCCTTCCGCATTGCCGACGCGCAGGAGGACGCATTCGCCCCCGGCGACTTCAGCGCGGCCTACTCCCGATTCGGCGTGATGTTCTTCGCCGATCCGAGCGCTGCGTTCGCGAACATCCGCCGCGCACTCCGAGCCGATGGCGTGCTCGCGTTCTCGTGCTGGCAGTCGATTTTCGAGAACGAGTGGATGTTTGTGCCCGGGAGCGCGGTCGTGACCGTGACCGGGGCGCTGCCACCGATGCCGGGGCCCGATGAACCCGGACCGTTTTCGCTCGCCGACGCGGATCTGATCCGAGCGGTGCTCACCGACGCCGGGTTCCGCTCCGTCGAGATCGAGCCGCATTCGCACCCCGTCGAGCTGCCGGAGACGAAGATCGAATCCCTCGTTGCCCTGACCCAGCGGGTCGGACCGGTGCGAGAGGCGCTCCGCACGGCGGATGCCGACACCGCGGCTCGGATCGAAGCGGCGGTGCGCGATGCGTTGGTTGCCCGACTCGACGGTGGCACCGTACGACTCAGCGCCGGCGCCCACCTGGTGCGTGCCCGCGCCTGAACCGACAGTCGCCGGGTCAGTGGCCCGGCAGACCCGCCGCCGTCGCTGCATGCGAGCGGAGGACCGCAAGGGTGACATCGATCGGCTCGGGCCGTCCGAACAGGTAGCCCTGCCCACGTTCGCAACCTGCCGCTTGCACGAGCAGGCGGGAGGCCTCGGTCTCGATGCCCTCGGCGACCACGCCGATGCCGTGCACCCGAGCCAACTCGACGATGGCGCGCACCGTCGACAGGCAGTCCTCGGCGTCGATGCCGTCGAGGAACGAGCGGTCCATCTTGATGGTGTCGATCGGGAGGCGACGGAGATGGCTGAGCGCGCTGTAACCGGTGCCGAAGTCGTCCAGCGCGAGTCGCAGACCGGTCGTCCGGAGGCGTTCGAGCACCGCCAGGTTCCAGGCCGAGTGTTCGAGCATCAGCGACTCTGTGATCTCGAGCGTGACCAACGAGGGATCCACGCCGAGTTCCGTGACGATCGACTCGACGGTGGCGACGAGGTCACCGGTGCGGAACTGGTGGGGCGACACGTTGATCGAGACGCCGACGCCCGGCGCGTCGCCCTGCCAGGAGGCGCAGTCGGTGAGGGCACGGCGCAGCATCCACTCGCCGAGGGGCAGGATCAACCCGGTCTGCTCGGCGAGGTCGATGAACTCATCCGGCTGGGCCAGCCCGACACCGGGTCGCTCCCACCGCACGAGGGCCTCCATACCCTGCATTACCCCGGAGTCGAGGTCGACGATGGGTTGGTAGAACGCGAGCAGCTCGTCGCGGTCGAGCGCGCGCCGTAGCGCGGTTTCGGCCTCGAGCCGTGACGCGGAGACGATGGCCATGTCGCCACTGAACATGCGGATGCCCGACGGTCCCGACCGCTTGGCCTCCTCCATCGCCGTGTGCGCGAAGCGCGCCAGATCGCGCGGCGCCTCGAGGCCGTGCCAACGCGCCGCGCCGATCGACGCGGTGAGGAACACCTCGTGGCCGGGTCCAACCGAGAACGGTGTGCGGAGGATCTCGTGGATCCGCGAGGCGAGGTCCACCAGGACCGCGTCCCCCGTGACGTTCTCGCACAGCACCAGGAAGTGGTCGCCGGCGATACGGGCGACGACATCGCCTTCACGCACGACCCCGGCCATGCGGTCCGCCACTTCGATGAGCAACGAGTCGCCGCAATCGTGGCCGAGGCTGTCGTTCACGAGCGTGAAGCGGTCAACGTCGACGGAGAGCAGCCCGATGGCGGTGCCGTCGGCCCGGGCGCGGTCGGCGGCCGCGTCGGTGCGCTCGAGGACCGAGTGCAGGTTCGGTCGGCCGGTGAGATCGTCGCACTCGAGCGCCACCCGGAGCGCAGCCTCCGCGGCGCGTTGTTCGGTGACGTCGCGCACGATCGCCGTGTACAACGTACCGAGACCGGTGGTGACCGCGGAGATCGCCACCTGGGCGACGAACTCGGAACCATCGGCCCGCTGAAGCTTCGTCTCGACGCGCGCGTCGGCGCCCTGGGCGAAGCCCTCGCTCAATGCCGGCGCCGAGGCCGGCGGCACCAGCTTGCGGTAGTCGTGGCCGATGATCGCCTCGCGCGAGACGGCGAAGGCCGCCTCGGCCGCGCGGTTGAACTCGACGATGTGACCGTCCCCATCGACGGTGAGGATCGCGTCGGCCGCAGATTCCACGATGGCGGCACTGTGCTCGACGGCGTCGGCGAGCGCCTGGAGTGCGGAGCGCTCGGACGTGATGTCCCACGTGAGCACGGCGACCGTCTCAGGTGCCACGGGAATCGCGATGAGCCGCCGCCAACTCGGATCCTCGCTCGGGATGCGCAGCTCCATCTCGCCCTCCGAGCGCGCACCGGTCTCGAGCGCGCGGTCGTAGATTGCACTCGCGATCGAGTTGTCGGCATACCGGTTGGCTTCGGAGAGCAACATGCCCACCGCGTCGCCGCCGACGGGTGCGTACGCCTCACGCACGCGGCGATTCGCCTCGACGATCACCCAGTCGTCGCGGCTCGCGACCCGTCGCATCACCACGAAGCCCCCGCCGAGCCCGTCCATTGCGGCGCGGTGATGCGCGAGGGCGCGGGACGTCATGAGCTTGGGTGAGTTGCCCGATTCGGTGCCGTGCTTGCGGGAGTACATCGCGGTGTCGGCGGCGCTGATGAGCTCGTCGGGCGACGCGCCGCCGGTGCGGTTGTCGACGACACCGACACTCGCGGTGATCGTCGCGGTCCCGAGCTCGGGCCACGGTTCGTCGAGTGCGCCACGGATGCGGTCGACCAGGACACCGGGTCGAACTCCGGGCGGGACGTCGCGGAAGAGCATGACGAACTCGTCACCACCGAAACGACCGATGGCGTCTCGGCGGCGCGCCAAGCCGGTGAGCCGCTCACCGACTTCGACGAGCACGGCGTCGCCGGTCTGGTGGCCGAAGGTGTCGTTCACGTCCTTGAATCCGTTGAGGTCGACGAACGCCAGGACCACCCGTTCGCGGAGACTGCACGCCTCGGCGAGTCGGTCGGTGAAGGCGGTCCGGTTGAGCAGCCCAGTGAGCGGGTCGGTCATGGCCTGGGTCTTGAGTTGCTGTTCGCGTCGTTCCAACTCCTGCATGGCCCACGCGATGGTCTCGGCCACGACGGTGGAGACCGCGATGACGAGGACGCTGTCGGTGAACACCACCTGAGAGTGCGGAAGTATCGCGAGGTACGCAGCGGCGCCGACGAGGACGGGCGAAAACGCGGCGGCGAGACCGCGTGCAGACGAGAGGCCGAGCCACACGAGGATCACCATCATGAAGATGACGGCTGCCATCGGTTCTTGGGGACTCGAGATGGTGTGACCCAGCGCCGCGGTCCCAATGAGGAGGAACAGGCCCCAGGAGGCGACGCCGAGCCGAACCGGCCACGAGAGGCCGCGGCGAAACGCCGTGAGCACGACCACGCCGGAGAAGAGGCTGACCAGGGCGAATCCGATGACGACGGGCGTGCGGGTCCCGGCCGGTTGGGCGACCACTTGGTTGAGGATTGTGATCGCCCCAGCGCACAGGAACAGCGCGGCCGCGGACCGCCGCACCAGGCCCCCGTTCGTCGAAGTCGTCACCGACAGGGTGTCGACCGTTCCGGGGTCTGGGTTGACCGCCGAGTGTG
>JBDUBS010000434.1:0-4044 GCA_040003875.1 Acidimicrobiia bacterium
CGGCGACGAGCGACCGGGGCGGACCCGAGGTGCACCGTGCTGTCGAACTTCCTCATCGGATTGCGAGAAGGACTCGAAGCAGCCCTCGTCGTCGGCATCCTGATCGCCTACCTCGTGCAGGTCGATCGGCGCGATCGCCTGGCGCCGGTGTGGATCGGGGTCGCGGGTGCGTTGGCACTGAGCTTCGGCTTCGGGGCCATCCTCACGTTCACCTCCAACTCGTTGAGCTTCGAGGCCCAGGAGACGTTCGGCGGCTTCATGTCGATCCTTGCGGTGGGCTTTGTGACGTGGATGGTCTTCTGGATGCGGCGCGCGGCGCGGTCGATGAAGTCCGAACTGCACGGCCGCCTCGACTCCGCAATGGCGATGGGAACCGGCGCGCTCGTGCTGACCGCGTTCATCGCGGTGGGGCGCGAGGGACTCGAAACGGCACTGTTCCTCTGGGCGAACGCGCAGGCGACCGGCTCGAGCACCCAGCCGTTGCTCGGCGCGGTGCTCGGCCTCGCCGCGGCCGGCGTGCTCGGCTACCTCATCTACCGCCGGGCAGTCGCCATCGACCTCGCCAAGTTCTTCACCTGGACCGGTGCCGCGCTCATCGTGGTCGCCGCCGGCGTGCTCAGCTACGCGGTGCACGACCTGACCGAGGCCGGGATCGTCACCTTCGGGACGAGCAAGGCGTGGGACATCACGTCCTGGTACTCGGTGTCGAGTTGGTACGGCTCGATCATGAAGGGCATTTTCAACTTCTCGCCCAACCCCGGCGTCACCGACGTCGTGGTTTGGTGGGCATACCTCGTTCCAGTGATGACCCTCTTCGTCCGCGGGCTCCGACCGGCCCGGCCCACTGCGCCGGCCGACGCACCGCATCGCCGCCCCGCCCCGGCGGATTCGCCACGCTCAGCAATGCGCACTCGCTCGACCTGAGCCCGTCGGAACCCCGCGTTCTCGTAGCCAACCAAGGAGCCCTCTGATGCCACGCGTGCTGGTCCCGTTCGTCGTCCTCGCCGCCGCCGGCTTTGCCTCGTGTTCGACGAACGACACCAAAGGTGCGATCGCGATCACCGCGACCAACGACAGGTGCGAGGTGGCGAAGACCGATCTGAAGGCGGGGAAGTCCACCTTTGCGGTCAAGAACGACGGCGACGACGTGACCGAGGTGTACGTGTACGCGAAGGACGACGAGGTGAAGGGCGAGGTGGAGAACATCGGACCGGGGACGTCGCGCACGCTCTCGGCGGATCTGAAGGCGGGCTCGTACCAGGTCGCCTGCAAACCCGGGATGAAGGGTGACGGGATCCGTACCCGCATCACGGTGACCGGTGCCGGCGGTGCCCAGACCGCACCGCCCACCAAGCGGGTGACGCTCGTGGCGACGGACTACTCGTACTCGGGTCTCCAAGGCCTCACGTTCGCCAAGGGGGAGACCGTGGAGTTCCGTCTCCACACCGCGGCGCCCGGACTCCACCACGAACTCGAGATCTTCGGTCCCGACGGCGACGCCCTCGGCGAGGTTGGACCGACCAAGCCCGGCGCGACCGGACACGTGGTGGTCACGCTCTCCGACGCCGGGACCTACCGCGTGAACTGTGGCATCAAGAACCACTCCGGCAAGGGAATGAAGGGTGCGTTCGCCGTCACGTGACCCGGGTCGGTCGCTGCTCAGGCGGCGGCCGCGGTGACCCACATCAGGCGGGCCAGGCGATCCGGCACCGTGTGCTCGCCGGTTGAGGTGGTGACCGCGACTCCGTCGGGCCGGTGCCCGATGATGACTGCCGAGCGTCCGGGGATGAGGTCGGAGCTGGCGAGGAGCCCCAACGCATCCTTGTCGAGTTCGAGCTTCTCGCTGATCCGGGCGACGACGATGGGACCGGGCTCTGAATCCGCGAGTGCCACGTGGCGCTCGGTATCCACCCGGTGCGCGGAACCGGGAATGGGGTTGCCGTGCGGGCAGGTCGCCGGGTCGCCCAGGAGCTGGATGAGTTTCTCCTCGACGTCGGCGGAGATGACGTGCTCCCACAAGTCGGCCTCGCGGTGGACCTTCTCCCATTCGAGCCCGATCACGTCGACGAGCAATCGCTCGGCCAGGCGGTGGCGGCGCACGACGGTGGTAGCGAGTTTGCGACCCTTGTCGGTCAGACGCAAGCTGCGGTCGTCGAGCAGTTCGGTGTAGCCGCCACCGACGAGTCGGTTGACCTGCTCGGAGACCGCCGGTGCGGAGACGCCGAGGCGCTCGACGAGCCGGGCCCGGATCGGCACGATGCCCTCTTCTTCGAGTTCGAGGATCGTCTCGAGGTACTCCTCGGTCGCGTCGTGCATCTCGGCCACGACCGGACACTACGTCGGCGGCCGTACCACTGAGCCTGCAGGGTCCGCCGGTCGACCGACGTACCGGTGCCACCGGTACGCTCGGCGGTCGATGCGGGAGTTCGATCTGCGCACTGCATACTTGGCTCGGCTCGGACTCGATCCCGAGCCGCCGTCGGCCGCGGCGCTCGGTCGGCTGCATCGCGCCCACGTCGAGAGGGTGCCGTGGGAGACCCTCTGGATCCAGTGTGGCGACGTGTGGAACACGGATCCGACGGAGTCGGCGCGCCGGATCACGACCAGCGGCCGCGGTGGGTACTGCTTCCATCTGAACGGCGGCTTCAGTTGGTTGCTCGACGATCTCGGCTACGACGTGCGTCGGCACGTCGGCGGCGTGCACGGTCCCGACGGCCCGACGGAAGCCGAGATGACCAATCACCTCGTGCTCACGGTCCACGGACTACCGGCCGCCGGCAACGACGTCGGTACGTGGTACGTGGACGTGGGCCTCGGCGATGCGTTGCACGACCCGCTCCCGCTCCGGGCCGGTGAGCACGCGGTCGGACCGTTGGCGGTCGTGCTGGAGCGATTGTCAACGGGCGGAGAGTGGCACTTGCGCCACCACGCGCGCGGTGCGTTCACCGGAATGGCGTGGCGAGATGCGACCACCACCATGGACGCGTTCGACGACCGTCACGAGTGGCTGTCGACGGCACCGGAGAGCCGCTTCGTCAAGTACCTGTGCGTGCAGCGGCGGGACGCGCTCGGTGCCGACCTCCTGCGTGGGCTGCACCTCGAACGGGTGGGCGAACCGGCACGGCCGTCTCGCACCCTGACGAGCGAGACCGACCTGTTCGACGCGCTGGCCGAGGTGTTCGGGATCGACGTGGAGGCGATTCCCGCCGCCACGAGGCATCGGGTCTGGTCCCGGGCCGACACGGCCCACCGCGCGTGGGTCGGCGGCACCGCCTGACTGGTCTGGCGGCACGGATCGACTTGCACTCACTGCCCGAGAGTGCCAACATGGGTTAGCACTCGGTTGATCCGAGTGCTAACCGGATCCCCGCCGCGGGGTTCCGAGATCGATTCCACCCCGTCCTCGATCCCCCAGGGGGTACCTCACAATGTCGAAGCAGATCGCGTACGCAGAGAACGCTCGCCGGTCGCTGGAAGCGGGCATGAACAAGCTCGCCGATGCCGTCCGGGTGACGCTTGGCCCGAAGGGTCGCAACGTCGTCCTCGAGAAGAAGTGGGGCGCGCCCACCATCACCAACGACGGTGTCTCGATCGCCAAGGAGATCGACCTCGAGGACCCGTTCGAGAAGATCGGCGCGGAGCTGGTCAAGGAAGTCGCGAAGAAGACCGACGACGTTGCCGGAGACGGCACCACGACCGCGACGGTCCTGGCCTGGGCGATGGTGCGCGAGGGACTGCGCAACGTTGCGGCCGGCGCCAACCCGATGGTCCTGAAGAAGGGCATCGAGGCTGCGGTTGTCGAGGCGGTCGACTCGATCCGTTCGGTGGCCAAGAGCGTGAAGACCGACCCGGCTCAGATCGCGAATGTCGCCGCAATCTCTGCGGCCGACGTCGAGATCGGCAAGATGATCGCCGAGTCGCTCGAGAAGGTCGGCACCGACGGCGTCATCACCGTCGAGGAGAGCCAGACCTTCGGCATGGAGCTCGACCTCGTCGAGGGCATGCGCTTCGACAAGGGCTACATCTCGCCGTACTTCGTCACCG
>JBDUBS010000556.1:0-4042 GCA_040003875.1 Acidimicrobiia bacterium
ACGGTGCGACCGTAGCGGGCATCATGCGCCGATGGCAGGCGTTGCGACGGACCCCGTCGGCTCGATCCTCGGTCTGCACCACATCAACATCCCCGTGACGGACCTCGTTCCGAAGGCGTACCGATCGGCCACTCTGGTGCCGCGATGTCCGCGGACGCGTCCGCGTCGGATTGATGGTGCGCGTTTCCGAGATCTCGCTTAGGTATACGTGTGTATACCCAATCGCAATTCCCGGAAGCGCGACACAGGTCCTCGGCGGCACGCGCCCGCGGACGCTTCGACCGGGGTTCCCAGAGGTCAGCGAGCCGAGTGGTGAGGGCCGCGTCGGCGCTGGGCGACGTGTAGCCAGCCCGCTGCGATCCAGAAGCGGCCATCTGCTGCAGTCGGGCCACGCGGGCGGGTTCTGTAAGCCTGGCGTGATGGCGGAGGAGGTGCTGTTCGGTGGAGTTGCGAATGCCGGTGCGGTGACACGCGACGTCGACCACGTACTTCGACCGCCGAACGGAATGGTGGAACGAACAAGTCCCCACCTTCGCGCGGCAGCACTCCGATAGCCCTGAGCACAGCGGCCGCGCGGTCGGTGCGCGCAGAAGACGGGCCATCACGAGAGGAGTGCGACGGGATTGCCCGAAAAGACGTTTGGGAAACAGCCCTTGATGAGCCGATAACCAGTCATGTGGAAACGGTGGGTGGTGGTCGGCACGGTGGTGGCGATCGTCGGGGGGTCGGCAGTTGCAGGTGCGGCGCCGGTGCCGAGCGCGCCCGCGTGTCCGGTGTTCCCGACCGATTCGTACTGGCACGCCCGGGTGGACACGCTGTCGCGGGACCCGCGGTCGGACACCTTCGTCGCCAACGCGGGAGCCGGATCGTCGTTGCACCCGGACTTCGGTGCCGGCCTGTATGCGGGCGGACCGATCGGGATCCCGTTCACCACCGTCGCGGGGACCCAGCCCAAGGTCCCGGTCTCGTTCCAATACGCCGCCGAAAGCGATCCGGGTCCGTATCCGATACCACCGAACGCCCCGATCGAGGGCGGGGCATCGAGCACCGGTGACCGGCACGTGTTGGTGGTCGACCGGGACGCGTGCCGGCTCTACGAGACGTACTCGTCGTACCCGGTGCGCGGCGGTGCCGCCTGGACCGCCGGCTCGGGAGCAGTGTTCGACCTGAACTCGAACGCGTTGCGACCCCGCACTTGGACGAGTGCCGACGCGGCGGGGCTCCCCATCCTTCCTGGGCTCGTCCGGTACGACGAGGTGGCGGCGGGCGAGATCGACCACGCGATCCGGATCACGTTGCGGCGAACCGACCAGCGGTACGTGTGGCCGGCGCGCCACCAGGCCGGCGTTGCCGATGCGAGCGCGGCGCCGATGGGTGCGTGGCTCCGGCTCAAGGCGAGTGTCGACGTCTCTCGCTTCGGGCCGCAGTCCCGCGTCGTACTGCGCGCGCTGCGGGAGCGCGGCGCGATCGTCGCCGACAACGGTTCGTCCTGGTTCATCTCCGGCGCGCCCGACGACCGGTGGAACAACGACGACCTCCACGGCCTCGGTGCACTCCACGGGTCCGATTTCGAGTTCGTCGACCCGTCGGGATTGACGACCGATCCCGACTCCGGTCGCATCGCGACTACCCCCGCTCGGTCCGACGTGCCGGGCGGCCTCACCCTCGACGGGTTCGGTGGGTTGCACCGGTTCGCCGTAGGTCTCGGCCCGCGGCTCGGCGCCGTCCGCGGCGCGCCGTACTGGCCCGGGTGGGACATCGCTCGGGGCGTCGCCGTCGCCCCGAACCGGCGTGGGGGCTACGAGCTCGACGGGTTCGGCGGGATCCATCCGTTCCGTCTCGGAGCCGCGCCGAGCTCGCCCCCGGCGGTCAGTGGCGGGCCGTACTGGTCGGGATGGGACATCGCCCGTGGGGTCACGCTGCTGGCCGACGGCAGCGGTGGGTACGTGCTCGACGGGCTCGGCGGGATCCATCCGTTCCGGCTCGGCACCGGCGCCCGACCGGCTCCGGCGACCTCGGCGCCCACCTACGGCGGACGCGACCTCGCTCGGGGGCTCGCGCTCTTGCCTGGCAGCCGTCAGGGCTACGAGGTCGACGCCTACGGCACGGTCCGCCGCGTCGCCTTCGGTGGTGCCGCGCTCCCGCCGCGAGTGCGCGGCGCGTTCTCGACCCCGGGTGTCGGGCTCACCCGCGGTATCGCGCTCCTGCCGGATGGCACCGGTGGCTACACCGTCGACGAGCGCGGTGGTGTGCACCCGTTCGCGATCGGCACGACGAATGCGCGTGCGCCGGACGTCGTCGGTGCGGCGACATGGACGTGGTCGATCGCGCGTGGCATCGGACTCTGACGCCTTGTCGGCTCGTCCGCTCGCACTCCTACTCGTCCATGCCCGGCGACCGTTCGCTACCTCGCTGCTCGCTCCGCAGGCTCTGCTCGGGTGCGGAGGCGGCGATCTCTGACCCGGCGAAAGCGCCTGGTGTTCACTCGGGGCCGCCCCACCCGCGGTCGACCACCCCGGTTTCGTAACACTCCACGAGATGTTCGAGCCACGCGCACGATTCGCGGAGGCCGCCGGACCGGTTCCGCAGGTTCCACACCCGCGTGTGCTCGACGATCACGGGTCGCATCCGGTCGGCCAAGTTCGCGCGGGTCGGGGCTGGGACGTCCGCGAGCGCGCCGCCCACCGCGAGCCGGGCCTGCGCGTCGGCGGTCAGCGCGCCGACGAGCGCGATCGAGTTCCGGAGTTCGGCGATCACGAGATCCGCGTCGGCCCGGCGTGACGTGGTGTCGTCGAGGCGGTCCCACAAGCGGTCGAGGTCGCGGTCGATCGCGTCGTACTCCTCGGCGGTCGCACCCGCGAGTGGACCGCGACCGATGTCGAGCTGCGGGAAGTAGAGGTGGAGGACCATCGAGGCGACGTTCCAGACCTGCGGCGTGAGGCGCAAGTGCACCCGGCCCAGTTCGGTCACGATGGCACCGAGTTCGCCGGACGGATCGTCGTAGCAGTGCAGCGACAGTGCGGCGGCCAGGTCGATCTCCCGGTTCGCGACGGCGCCCCAACTCATCGCGGCGCCGAACGCGAGCCCCGGGTCGCTGACCGCGGGGTACTGGAGGTGGCCGTTGTCCCCCCAGTCGGTGTTGATCATCCCGTGCGCGCCGAACTCCACCGCCGCATCGATTGCCTCGGTGATGTCGGTCCGCATGTTTTCGGTGCGGCCCAGGATCGTGAGCCAGCTCGACGTCCCCGGTGCCACCCACCGCTCCACGCCCGCGTCAGCCAAGGCACCGAGGCGGGCCGCCCACGGGTGGCCCGCGTCGTAACCCCATTCACAGACGATGACGCCGGCGGGCAGGTCCGCGAGCCGTTCGGGGTGCGCCGCGAGGATGTCTCCCCACATCACCACCTCGCGACCGTCGAGTTCCGGCAGCGCGCAGAGGGTGTGGACCCAGGCCAGATAGTCGTCGAAGCGCGCGGCCGGGAGTTCCCAGGGTTCGTCGAGACCGAGGTTCACGTAGGCCGGGTCGGAGAAGTGCGGCAGCAGCTCCGCGAGGAGCGATCGCACGAGTTCGAGTGAGCCGGGATGGGTCGGATCGATGGTGCTCGGCGGCCGGCGCATGCCCATCATCACGTACCCATCGGGATCCATCGCCAGCGCCCGGTACGGCGCGTGCTTCAACCACCGGTTCATGTGGCCGAGACAGTTCTGGTTCGGGACCAGCCGGATGTGGCGCGCCCGGCAGAACGCGTCGAGCGCCTCGACTTCGGACGCCGAGAGCGCGCCGGCTTCACTCCACACGATCTCGTGTCCGGTGTATGCGAACGTGTGCTCGGCGTAGAGCTCGATGTGGTTGATCTTCCACTCGGCCAATCGCTCGACGAGATCGAACAGGGTGTCGAGCGTCGGCACCTTGTCCCGTGAGATGTCGAGCATCACGCCGCGCTCGGCGAGGTCGGGCCAGTCGCGCACCCGGCCGACGGGCCAGCGGCCGTCGTGAATTCGGGCCAGTTGACGCAGGGTGTTGGTGGCGTAGAACGCGCCC
>JBDUBS010000475.1:0-4041 GCA_040003875.1 Acidimicrobiia bacterium
CATGAGGGATGTCCCGCGACATCTGTGAGGGATGTACTGCAAGACCACAAGGACGAAGAGCGTCCTCAAGCTGACAAGCGCTGCGGAGCGCGTTGGTCACACGACCGGGCCACTGTCATCCGCTGGGTGTCCCCGCGCGATCAGGATGCGGCTTCGGCGAGCGACTCGGCCATCGAGGGGTGGACGAGGAGGGAGTCGACGATGTCGGACACGCGCAGGTCGTTGGTGACGGCGATCGCGATCACCGAGATCAGTTCGGCTGCGTTCGCACCCACGATGGAACCGCCGAGGACCACACCCGTCGCGGGGTCGGAGATCACCTTCACGAACCCGCGCGGGTCGCCCTTGATCAGCGCCTGCGCGTTGGTGGCGAACGGGACCTTGGTCACCCGGATCTTGCGACCGAGCGCGAACGCGTCGGCTTCCGCGAGTCCGACGTCCGCGACCTCGGGCTCGGTGAAGATCGCTGACGCGGCCTTCTCGTAGTCGAGGTGCCGGTGTTCGAGCGCATGCAATCCCATGAGGTGCTCCGCGATCTTGCGCCCCTGCATCGCGGCGACCGACGACAACGGCAGCTTCCCCGAGACGTCACCCGCGGCGTAGACGTTGGGCACAGTGGTGATGCAGTTGTGGTTGATCGTGATGTACCCGGCATCGTCGGTGGCGATCCCGGCGGCTTCGAGATCGAGGCCGTCGGTGTTGGGGACCGAGCCGATCGCCAGTACCACGTGACTGGCTTCCACGCGGCGGCCGTCGTTGCATTTCACCACCACGGCATCGCCGTCGCGCGCCACGGTCTCCGCCCGCGCCCCCTTCAGGAGATGCACACCACGAGCGAGAAAAGCATCCTCGAGCACCGCCGCGACCTCGGGGTCCTTCTGTGGGAGCACCTGCTGGCGCGAGACGACGAGCGACACCTCACTGCCGAGCGCGGAAAACATGTGAGTGAACTCGACGCCGGTCACCCCCGACCCGATCACGCAGAGGTGGGTCGGGATCTCCGGCGGCGGGTACGCATCCCGCGTGAGCAACACGCGCTCGTTGTCGACCGTCGCCCAGTCGGGCACCCGGGGCCGGGAACCGGTAGCGACGACGAACACGTCTCCGGTCACGGTGCGCGGACCCGAGGTCGTCGCCACCTCGAGGGTCCCCGCATCGACGAACTTCGCGGCGCCCGCGATCAACTCGACGCCCTGGGACTGGAGGAGATCGTGGACCGACCTCCGGAGCCGGTCTTCGATCTCGCGCACCCGCTCCCCCAAAGCGACCACGTCGAGTGATCCGTCCGCGACGAGCCCCATGGTGCGGCCGCGGCGGATTCCGGCCAGCGCGCCGCCGGTGGCGATCATCGCCTTGGACGGCACGCAATCGAGCAGATGGGCGGCACCACCGATGACGTCGCGTTCGATCAGCGTGACCTCCGCGCCGAGGGTGGCGGCCACCGTTGCCGCGGTGTTCCCGGCTGGTCCACCGCCGATGATCACGAGTCGTCGAGTCACAGGCCTCACGCTAACGGCACCTAGCCTCGAACCGATGCCCGAGTACCGCCACGACCCCATCCTCGACCGGCGCGTGATCATCGCGGCTGAACGCGCGGCGCGGCCGTACACCGCCCGTGCCGACCCCAGCGCACGGAGCGGACCCGAGCACTGCCCGTTCTGTCCGGGCCACGAGGATCACACCCCACCCGAGACCTACCGGACGGGTCCCGGCGCGCCCGACACCGCCGGGTGGACGGTCCGGGTCGTGCCCAATCTCTATCCGATCGTCGGCGGCGACGCGGCGTCGGGGACCGGTGACGCCACCGGTGCCCACGAAGTGATCATTCTCTCGCCGGATCATGACGCCGGGTTCGCGCAGGTGACCCACGACCAGGCGGTGGGTGCCCTTCTCGTGATGCGAGACCGCGCGCGCGTGCATCTCGACGCGGGCCGCGCCTTCGTCAGTGGCTTCGTGAACCAGGGCCGCGCCGCCGGCGCATCGATCGAACACCCCCACGCCCAGATCGTCGCGCCGGATGCCCCCAGCGCGGCGGTGGTCGCCATGACCGAACGATTCACGACCGATCTCGTCGCACGCGAGATCGCCGACGCACGCAAGGCGAACCTGGTCGTGGCGGAAGGGCCGGCGATGGCCTGGTGCCCGCCCGCGTCGTGGTCGCCCTACCTCATGCGGGTCGCCCACCGTTCCACCCGGGCGCGGTTCGACGAGGCGACCGACGCCGAGATCCGAGTCGTCGGTGTGACGCTCCACGCGGCGCTCGGTCGCGTCGCCGCGACCCTCGGTGAGGTGGCGTACAACGTCGTCGTGCACACCGCACCGCCCGGGATCCGCTCCGCCGAGATGCACTGGCACCTCGAGATCGTGCCCCGGGTCAGCGTCGTCGCGGGCTTCGAGTTGGGCAGTGGGATCTACGCCAACTCGATGGCGCCGGAGCAGGCCGCCGCCTTCTTGCGGGGCGACTGATGCACCTCCACCTCTGCATCACGATCGGCGCACCGGTCGATCACGTCTGGCACGTGATCGAGGCGGTCGACACCCACACCGAATGGATGACCGACGCCGAGTCGATCACGTTCCGCACCGAGCAACACTCCGGCGTCGGCACCGAGTTCGACTGCCTCACCAAGGTCGGCCCGCTCAGCACCGTCGACCGGATGCGCGTGACCGAATGGAAGCCCCAAGCCGTGATGGGCATCGAACATCGCGGGATCGTGACCGGGCGCGGTCGGTTCACGTTGCTCGGCCTCGGTGCCGCCCTCACCGAGTTCTGCTGGACCGAGGACCTGGTCTTCCCCGCGCACCTCGGTGGCGGCGCCGCCTAACGGCTCGCCCGGCCCGTGTTCGGGCGGATCTGGCGGCAGAACCTCAATCGGCTGCGGGATCTCGCCGAGCGCTGACCGCTCCGGTCGCGCGCGTGAACCGCTCCCCCAGTGTCGCGACCTGCGCGACCAACTCAGGTGGCTCGCGCACCACGAAGTCCGCATCGAGTTGCGCGAGCGCAAGGATTGGCCACTCGAGTTCGTCGCTCGCTATCCGCACCACACACCGCGCCGCGTCGACCGGTTCGACCGTCGCCCATCGCCCGATCCGTCGTTCGACGGTCGCCGCCGACGACGCGACGTCGACCACCACCTCGTGTCGGCCCGGCATCCGTTCGATCGACCCGCGCACGAACGCGGCCGGGTCGTCGGGAGCATCACGTGGCGTGAACCGGCCGACCGTGGCGCGCGGATCACGGATGCGGTCGACCCGGAACGTGCGCCAGTCAGCGCGGTCGATGTCGAACGCGAGCAGGTACCAACGCCGCGCGAGCACCACAAGCCGGTATGGCTCCACGTACCTCTCGCTCGTCGCGGCATCACGAGCCGTATAGGAGAAGCCGAGCCGCACCCCGTCGTGACACGCACGGGCGACGACATCGAGGATCTCGGGTGCGATCTCGACACCACCGCGCCAAGTCCCGACCACCGTCGTCGTCCGCAGCGCATCGGCGCGCGCTCGCAGACGCGGTGGGAGCAGCGCCAGGGTCTTCGTCAGCGCTCGCACCGACGATTCGGCCACGCCGGCGATCGTCGCGTCGGACGCGACGTGGAGTCCGACCACCAGCGCGACTGCTTCCTCGTCGTCGAGCACGAGCGGCGGCAACGACGCACCGGCGCCCAGCTGGTAGCCGCCCCCCACTCCTCGGGCCGCTTCGACCGGATAACCGAGGTCGCGCAGCCGCTCGACGTCGCGCCGCAGCGTGCGGGCCGAGACTCCCATCCGGGCCGCGAGTTCGTCGCCCGGCCAGTAGCGGCGCGCCTCGAGCAGGGCGAGGAGGGTGAGCGTGCGGGCACCGGTGCTGGCCATTACCGAATGATCTTCCTATTGAGGACAGAAGCTGGCCGGAATCCTCCGTACGCTAGCCCCATCAGCCACAACGGCATCCCGACCGACACGAAGGAGCACGCCATGAGCACCCCCACCCCCACCCGGGAACGCCTCGACCTCCTCGAAACCCTCACCAAGCACCGACGATTCCTGCGCCAGACCCTCGAT
>JBDUBS010000315.1:0-4040 GCA_040003875.1 Acidimicrobiia bacterium
GCCACTCGACGACGACCGCCAGCGCGAGGAGGATCGCGCCGAGCAGCGCCACGCCGATCGCGCTGGTGGCGGTCATTGCTCGGAGTGACCGCTCGGTCTGGACCATCCTTGGCCTCCATACAACAGGAAGGTCTGAATCGTTCAGAATCCTTCAAAATCATCGAGTTGAGGTGTGCAGCATGCCGAAGGCAGCTGACCATGTCAAGGAAAATGTGGTGACCCGCGCAGTTTGAGCAGCTGATCCTGACTACTCTCTGCGAACTCCCACCACGGATGGTGGGAGGCGCAGGGGGTCAGGGATGGATGATTTCGATGCGATTGCTGCCGAGTTCATGGCGGCAGAGCGCATGGAACACGAAGAACAGGCGCGGGAACTCCTCGACGAGGCCGATGCCGAGTTGCGCTTCGGAGGACTCCTCCGCCGGGTGCCGGTCGGTGAGGTCGTCGGTCTCGTGCTGGCCGACGGCGCGTCGCTGCGAGGCCGCATCGTTCGGGTCGGCTACGACTGGGTACGCGTCGCAGAGGTTGCCGACGAGTTGGGCACCGCCCGGGCGCGAAGTCGACGCACCCACGACGTGTGCATCGCCGCGATCAGTCGGTTGACTCGGGATCTAACTCCATGAGTGGGCCCCGCTGGCGGGAGTCGCGCTCGAGGTCGGCCAGGTATGCCTCGAGCGTCTCGCGACTCACCCGCCACACGCCTTTCTTGCCGATCTTGAGCGCCGGGAGGTCGCCGGAGCGCATGAGTGTGTACACCTGCGTCACGGTCACGTTCAGGACGCGTGCGACGTCGGCCGGCTTGAGCAGCGGAGCAGGCAGATCGTCGGTCGTCATGCGCTTGGCTCCCGTCGGGTGGAGTTACGGACGATTGCATCCCGTTGAGGTGGGCAGCGTACCGGTGGGCAACAACGCGGTGCAGGACACGGACACGAAGGAGCTGGCGCGGTGCATCGGAAACTGACCAACCGGATCCGGACTACGGCACTCGATTCCCGCGTGGTGGGTGGGATCGTGCTGATCGCGGTATCGGTCGTCGGAGGCCTGGCCCTGACCCGCGATCCGGCGCCGGCGACTCAGATCTACGTGGCGGCTGTCGATCTTGACGACGGACACATCCTTGCGTCCGGTGACCTGAAGGTGGCCGAGCTCCGTGGCGATGACCAGGTCGTCGGCGGTCTCGTCCGTCCTGGACCCGGCGGGCTTCCGCTCGGCCGGACACTCCGGGTCGGGGTACGTGCCGGCTCGGCAGTGTCACTCGACGCACTCGGCGCAGGCGCCGCGGCGGGGCGGGAGATCACGATTCCGGTCACGCCCGAGCACGCACTCGGGGGCGAGATCCGCGACGGCGATCAAGTGGACGTGTTTGCGACGTTCGACAAGGGAACCGATGCCGCCCGTACGATCACTGTCTCGCGCGCCGCGACCGTGCATGGGGTGCTCCGCTCCGATGGTCTCTTCGGCCAGCACGCCGGCGCGATCACCGCGCTCACGCTCGACGTCCAACCCGATTCAGCGATTGCGGTGGCCTTCGCCGCCCGGAACGCGGAGCTCGATGTCGTGCGCGCCCACGGTGAGTTGGACGGTCGCGGACGCGACCACTTCGCGATCGAGGACCTCCAGTGAACGACTCGGTCGACGTCGTGGTGTGCGCCGGTGGGGTCGCGTGGGAGCTGCGCCTGGTGCGGTCACTCCAGGAAGCTGCGCTCGGTGTCCGAGTCACGCGCCGTTGTGCCGATCACGGCGAGTTGCTCGGCTCGGCCCTCCGCGACATCCCTCAGGCGGTGCTGCTCGACGGTTCCTTCACGTGGATCGATCGCGATCTCGTGATGACCATGCACAACGCAGGGATCGCAGTCTTTGCGATCGGTGGTGCGACCGAACGGCTCGAGGCCATCGGTGCCCACTGTCTCGCTGCTGACGTCACTGCGATTGAACTGGCGACGGCATTGCATTCGCTGGAGACCCAGAGCCGGGTCGCCGGTTTGGAACGTGACCGCGTCGCATCGGTGCAACAACCGGATCGTGCCGCGCTCGGTCGGATGATCGCAGTGTGGAGTGGTGCAGGGTCGCCGGGACGGACGTCGGTGGCGATCCATCTCGCGATCGAGGCGGTGAGATCGGGTATCCGGACGCTGCTTGTCGACGGCGACGTGTGGTCGGCGTCGATCGCTCAGACCCTGCAACTCGAGGAGACGCCTTCGATCGCGCAAGCGGCGCGGGGCACCGGCGCCGGGTGGCCGGATCAAATCGCCGCCGCGATCCAGACCGGCCCGCACAGTCTCGACGTGTTGGCGGGCTTGGCGCGCTCGGAGCTGTGGCCGGAACTCCGAGAAGCTGCGTGGCGGGCGCTGCTGGCGGCCGCGACCTCCGAGTACGACTTGGTCGTCGTCGACGTCGCCGCGCCCATCGAGCACGACGAGGAGTTGGCGTACGACCGCGTACCGTTTCGTCGCAATCTCGTCACCACGATCGCGCTGGAGCGCGCCGACGAGGTCGTGCTGGTGGCGGCAGCAGACCCGGTCGGACTGCGCCGCGCCGTAGTTGCGCACGCGAACTTGCACGACGCGGTGCCGTCCGCGATCGACCGCCTGCGGGTGATCCTCAACCACGCGCCGCGTCCCGGTCGTCGGCTCCAGGAGTGTTCGCACGCGGTCAGCGAATGGATGGGCGCGCCACCGGCGGCGTTCCTCCCTCCTGAACCGATGTTCGATCGGGTGAACTGGGAAGGCCGGGTGCTGCACGACGTTGCGCCCCGATCCCGGTGGTTGAGCGAGCTGCGTCCGCTGCTCGTCGAGGCGGTCGCGTGACCACGGTCGAGGTGAATGCGGCCGTCACCCTCGTCGAGCGGGACGTGCGCGAGCTCCTGGCGCGTCGCGACCTGCCGCTTGACGACGACGGTCGACTGCGGGCGCTCGTCGACGAGGTGGTCGGCGACTACCGGGACCGCTACCTCGACGGTGGACTGCCCGTGCTCGCAGACCGCGATGTCGAGCTGCTGCACCAACGGATCGTCGGATTCGGCGCGGTGACCCCGCTGCTCGAAGATCCCGACATCGAGGAGATCTGGATCAACGAACCCGGCCGAGTATTCGTCGCCCGCCACGGTCGTCATGAGCTGACCGGGATCGTCCTGGACGCCCGCGAGGTGGAGGAACTGGTCGAACGGATGTTGGCGCGCGCCGGTCGACGGCTCGATCGGGCGCAACCGTTCGTCGACGCCCAGCTCCCGGACGGGAGTCGACTGCACGTCGCGATCCCGCCCATCACCCACCACTGGTCGGTGAACATCCGGAAGTTCGTCGGGTTGCGGGCCCAGTCGTGCGACGAACTCGTCGCCCTCGGGTCCTGCTCGGCGGCCGCCGCCCGGTTTCTCGAGGCTTCGGTCCGCGCCGGACTCTCGATCGTCGTCGCGGGAGCAGTCGGTGCCGGCAAGACGACCCTGCTCAACTGCCTGCTCGGCGCAGTGCCTGCCCAGGAGCGCATCGTCACCTGCGAAGAAGTGTTCGAACTCCGGATCGATCGACCCGATGTGGTGGCGATGCAAACCCGGCCGGCGAACCTCGAGGGCGCGGGTGCCATCACGTTGCGTGACGTCGTACGAGAATCGCTGCGCATGCGGCCGGACCGCATCGTGATCGGCGAGGTTCGCGGTGCCGAATCGCTCGACATGCTCCTGGCGCTCAACAGCGGAGCCGTGGGCATGACATCGGTCCACGCCAACTCGGCGCGCGAGGCTCTCCGCAAACTCATGACGCTCCCGTTGCTTGCGGGAGAGAACCTCGATCGACGCTTCGTTGCGTCGATGGTGGCTGCGTGCGTGGATCTGGTGGTGTTCTGCCGGCGGTCGAGCGCCGGACGAGAACTGGTCGAGATTGTGAGCGTGGGCGAACAGGTCGGCGACGGATGCGACCTCACCGCGGGCGCGATCTTCGCCGGTGCGGGTACGTCGCTCGCCTGGACCGGCGAATACCCGACGGCGCGCCACCGCTATGACGAGCTCGGCATCGACCTCGCGGCGATCCTGCGATGAGCGTCGTGGT
>JBDUBS010000664.1:0-13707 GCA_040003875.1 Acidimicrobiia bacterium
CTTTGGCCCGTGCGCCTCTTTGGCCCGTCCGCTCGCGCTCCTGAGCGTCATGCGTGACGTGGGGCTCGCTCCCGGGCTGCTCGCTCCGCAGGCTCCGCTCGGGAGCTAGTTGAGATGGGACCGGGCCCCGGAGGGTCAGCGATCCCTATTGGGGGGGCTGGAAGGAGTGATAGACGTCGACCAGGGTCTGTTTTTGGCGCTCGGTCAGGGTGGTGTCGGCCATGATCGCGGCAACGAGGTCGGAATCGGGCTTCTCGTCGAGGATGCCGGCCCGGACGTAGAGCGTCTCCGCCGAGATCCGCAGACCCTTGGCGATGCCCTGGAGGATCTCGGCCGACGGCTTGCGGAGGCCCCGCTCGATCTGACTCAGATACGGGTTCGAGATCCCGGCCAACTCGCTCAGCTTGCGGAGGGAAAGTCGATCATTCCGGCGTTGGTCCCGGATGAACTCGCCGAGGTCCCGCAGGCGCGCCTCGACCGCGTCGGTCGGTGCGCTCATCCGGTGGAGTTCGCCGCCAGCCGTTCGGCGATCGCGTGGGTGAGCGAGTCGATCACCGCATGCAGCCCACGGCGGCGGATCGAGAGGTCCTTCTCCAACTCGCGGAGCTGGCTGAGGGTCGCCTGCAGCTCCGCGTCGCTGATCGTCGGCAAGTTCACCAGCGTCGCGTCGGACACCAGGCGCTCTAGCCCGCGGTTCCATTCGATGCTGCCCGACGGCGCGAGGAGCGGCTGCGCCCGGGTGCTCGTCTGACCACTGCGGCCGTCGTCCGCAAGGATCGTCGGCAACGCGGCGATCAGATCGCCGAGCGAACCACCTGCGGCCCGGCGGTCTCGCTCCGCCTCGAGGATGTCGATGCGGCCCTGGGCCAACCGACGGATGTACGAGATCTCGGTCTCGACCTCGAGCGCCTCGCGCTCCATGGCGTGCAGGTCGTCGACCGACTGCTCGGCGATCCCGGCGAGGAAGCTCTCGGCAAGAACACGATCAATGCGGCGAGGGTGCTCGGTCATTGGTGGGAGGCTACCCCGCGACTCGGAATGAGCCGGCCTCTCCAGCCGTTGGACCCTTCCCCGACCCGGAGTACCCCCGATGCCTGCGTACACGCTGCCCGAACTGCCCTACGACCTCAGTGCGCTCGAGCCCAGCTACTCGGCCGAGGTGCTCGAACTCCACCACGACAAACACCACGCGGCGTACGTCGCCGGCGCCAACGCAGCGCTCGAGAAGCTCGACGAGGCCCGCACCTCTGACGACTACGGGTCGATCAACCAGCTCCAGAAGAACCTGGCGTTCCACCTGTCGGGCCACGTCCTGCACTCGATGTTCTGGGAGAACCTCTCCCCCGACGGTGGGGGCGCGCCCGAGGGCGAGCTCGCGGCCGCAGTCGACGAGGGATTCGGGAGTCTGGAGCACTTCCGCAACCAGATGACCCAGGCGGCCCTCAACGTCCAGGGGTCGGGGTGGGGCGCGCTCACGTGGGAGCCGCTCGGCCAGCGGCTAATCATCGAGCAGATCTATGACCACCAGAGCAACGTCGGCCAGGGCGCGCCGCCGCTCCTCGTGCTCGACATGTGGGAGCACGCCTACTACCTCCAGTACCGCAACGTGAAGGCCGATTGGGTCGACGCGTTCTGGACCATCGTCAACTGGCCCGACGTCGCCGCGCGTTTCGACCGGGCGCGTACCCTCGAGTTGCTGTAGCCACCGGTCCGTCCGACCGTCAGGAGTGCGAGCAGACGGGCCGAAATGGAGCCGGAGCGAGGAACGAGCAGAGGCGAGCCGCCCGGGAGCGAACCGCATGTACATCCGACCGTCAGGAGTGCGAGCGGACGGGCCGAAATGATGGAGGACAGATGACCGGAGAGGTGATGCTCGGCGCGGCGGTCGCGATCGTCGTGCTGATGGTCGGCACGTGGCTGCTCTCGCTCGCGTGGCGCGACGCGTCGATCGTCGACCCGGTGTGGCCACTCGGGTTCGTCATCGTGGTCTGGGTCACGCGAGTGATCGCCGACGGGAACGACGCCCGACAATGGCTGATCGTGGCGCTCGTCAGCATCTGGGGCCTGCGACTCTCCGGCTACCTGGCGCAGCGCAAGCGCGGCGCGCCGGAGGACTTCCGCTACCAGGCGATGCGACGGAAGTACGGCGCGCGTTTCTC
This sequence comes from Acidimicrobiia bacterium, assembly GCA_040003875.1. Lineage (GTDB taxonomy): Bacteria > Actinomycetota > Acidimicrobiia > IMCC26256 > JAENVU01 > JAENVU01. The sequence continues at coordinate 2,160 of JBDUBS010000664.1, forward strand.
CGCGGTGAGCCTGGTAACGGTGTTCCTCCTCCAAGGTGGGTTGATGTGGATCGTCTCGCTGCCCGCACAGCTCGGACAGGTCCGGACCACCCCGGATCTCGGCATCCTGGCCGTGGTCGGTACCGCCCTGTGGGTGGTCGGCTTCGGATTCGAGACCGTGGGCGATGCGCAGTTGGCCCGCTTCAAGGCCGACCCCGCCAGTGCCGGCCAGGTGATGGACCGTGGGCTCTGGCGCTACACACGCCACCCCAACTACTTCGGCGACGCGTGCGTCTGGTGGGGTATCGCGCTCGTGGCGGCGGAAACCGGCATCGGCGCGATCGGGATCGTCGGCGCGTTGCTCATGAACACCTTGCTCGCGCGGGTCTCGGGTGTCCCGATGCTCGAGCGCACCATGGCCAAGCGCCGGCCGGGTTACCCGGAGTACGTCCGGCGGACAAGCGGGTTCTTCCCGCGGCCACCGAAGCCGTGACCGTCCTGCGCAGCCTGCTGTTCGCGTTCGGATACCCGGTCTCGATCGTGGTCATCATCCGGTTCGTGCCGGTGGTGCGGGAGCGGCGCACCAGCTGGTTCGTCCTCCATCAACTCGCAGTGGCGGCCATCGTCGCCGGGTGGGCCCTCGACGCGCAGTGGGGCTCGGTTGCCGTCAACACCACCTGGTTCGTCGCCGCCGCGATCTGGTACGTCGTGGCCGGGCGACGCTCACCCCCCGCTCACGGGAGGGAGCACGGCGACCTCGGCGCCGGACTCGAGTGACGTGGCGTCCCCCGCCACGGGCTCGTCCCCGTCGACCCAGACGCGCGAGCCGACCAGGACCGCAGTGAACTCCGCGCCGAATCGTTCCCGCGCGATCGCGAGGACCTCGCCCAACGTCGCGGCGTCGACCTCGATCGTGCTCGTCCCCGCGGCCACACGCGCCGCGGCGAACAGTCGCAACCGCACCGTGGCCACGGGAGTCCGCCGTCGGTGACTAACCGGCGACCTCGACGAGCCCGTCCTCGATCACGACCTCGCCGTCGCCGTTGCGGGTCTCGAATCCGAACACCGCGTTGCCGTCCTGCTCGCCCGCGGCCCAGAACGTCGACGTGATCTCCTGGCCCGGCAGCACGGGCCGCGAGAACCGGACGACGAGTCGGCGCAGTTTGCGCGAGTCGCCGCCGCACAGTTCGGCGACGGCCGCCACGGATGTGAACGCCATCGTGCAGAGACCGTGGATGATGATGCCCGGTAATCCCACGGATTTCGCGATTTCGGCGTCGAGGTGGATCGGCATGGTGTCACCCGATGCCTCCGCGTACCGGTAGGTCTGATCGGTGTCGAGGGTCTGGCTGACGACCGCCACCGGGTCGGACGCCTTGGTGGCCGCGGCGATCTTGTGGGTCGGCGCCTCCTCGCCCGCGCTGTCGCCCTCGCTCACGCCGCGGAAGAACGACGTCATGTACTGCTCCACTACGAGGTTGCCGTCCTGGTCCTCGGTCTCGACCTTGACCACGACGGAGGTGCCGTTCGGCTTCACGTGCACACCTATGGGCGCCGCCTTCGACCGCAGCGTCGTGCCCGGAACGATCGGTCGGTGGAAGCGCATGTCCTGTTCTCCGTGCACCACGAGCATCAGGACCTCGGGCGGCACGATGCCCGCCATGGCACCGGCCATCGTGTCCCAGATCGGCACCACCGCGAATACCGGCGGCGCCACGTCACCGCTCACGTGCGCGGGGTTCAGGTCGTTGGTGGCGGCGGCGTAGGCCTTCGTACGATCGGCCTCGACCTTGAACTCGGGTCCCTCCGTCCAGTGACCCAACTTGTCGATTCCAAAGCCCATTGCTTGCTCCTCGGGTGGCGGCGGGTCGGACTGTAGCGGTCCGGATTCGGCGGTCACCGCGCCACGCGTCGCGGCGACATCGGCGTGTACATCGGCGTGTAGGTCGACGGACGGCTCGGGGGTCTCGGTGTCGCCCGCCTCGATGCGCTCCACCACCTGCTCGATGTCGGCCAGCTCCGCCTCCAACGAATCGAGCACGCTGAGGTCGGGGGACTCGGGCGCGCCGGTCGGGGTCGCTTCGTCAGGCTCCATCCGGTCGACGTTAGCGGTGCCGCACTCGGTTCAGATGAGTCGCGACTCGAGGATCTCGACCGCACCCTCGAGCGCCGCGACCACGAGGTCCAACCGCGCCACCGGGTCGTCCTCGCGCAGGATCGCGAGCACGTCGAGTGGCCCGACCGGCGCCATCGCGACTGCGTCCCATCCGGCCTGTACGGGGTCGTCGGCCAGCTCGATCGCGTCGGGGACCTCGACGCCGAGTGCCCGGGCAGCAGCGAGGACCCGATCCAGCCCGGCGGCCACCGCAGCCCGTCGCGCCAACGCGTCCGCCTCGATCTCGGCGGCCGCGAGCAGCTCGACCCGTGCCCTCGGGTAGGGAGCCTCGGCCAACCACTCCACGACGCGGAACCGATCGGTCCCGACCGCCGTCATCAGGTACCGACCATCGGGGGTGGACGCCAGTTGGTCGATTCGCGCTGCGGTTCCGACCTCGAACCGCACGTCGCCGCCGCCGACCTCGCGACCGCGCTCGATCAGGACCACACCGAACGAACCGTCGGCTTCGAGACACGTCTCGACCAGGGCCCGGTACCGCGGTTCGAACACCTGCAGTGCCAGCACCTGACCCGGCACGAGCACCGAGCCGAGCGGGAACATCGGCAGTTCCGTCGGCGCGGCCATCAGTTCGACTGCGATCGGTACGCGTTGGCGAGTCGGGCCCATCGATCCCGGTCGGCACCGTCGCCCTCGGCCACCAACCCGTCGAGCACGGCCGCCGCGTCCGCGGTGGCGCCGACCGAAGCCAGCACCTCGGCCGTCCGCTCCCGTTCCTCGGGCGGAATCTCCGGGAACGCCAACCGCAACCGTGCCGCCCAACGGGCGTCCGGGGAACGGCGCCGCGCGAAGGCGTGCTGCAGGTTGGTGATCATGCGCAACAGGATCAGACGCGAACCGGTGCGGTTCAGGAAGTGGTCCGCGAACCGCACCTCGGTGCCGTACATCGCAACGAAGCGCTCACGGCACCCGGCCCGGTCCAGCGAGGCGCCCGCATGGAACGGGTCGACGAACTCGTCGGGCGCGCCGGTGACCCCAACGAGGAAATGGCCGGGCATCCCGACGCCGTGCAACCCGACGCCGATCCGGCGGCCCACCTCAATCATCAGCACGCTCAAGGCGATCGGGAGACCGAGCCGGCGGTCGATCACGTCGGGCAGAAATGAGTTGCGCGGATCGTCGTAATCGGCCGTGTTCCCGGCGAAGGCCCAGTCGACGAACAACACCCGGGCCAAGCCGGCCGCAGTCCCGCAGCCGGCGCAGGCGAGCGCATCCGCCGCGAGTTCGTCGAGGCGGGTGAGCCACATCTCGACGTCAATCCCGGTCGCGGTGGCGGCGATCAGCAGCGCCCCCTCGTCGAGTGGGGGTTCCTCGTCGACCGTCGCGACCAGGGCCCGGAATCGATCGGCCGCCTCGACATCCACGCCGGCGACCGTACCGCGCGTCGCTAGTCTCGAACCATGGTTGGCAAGCAGGTGCGCCGAGAGTTGCACGACACCCTCGCGGCCCGGCTGCGCGCCGCGGGACAACGCGTCACGGTGAGTCGGACTGCGATCGTCGACATCCTCGCCGGCGCCACGCGCCCGCTCACCATCCCTGAGATGCAGGGCCGCGCTGCAGACCTCGCCACCAGTTCCGCGTACCGCAACCTGCTGGTCCTGGAGGCGGTCGGGGTGGTCCATCGCATCGTCACCGCCGACGACCACGCTCGGTACGAGTTGGCCGAGGACCTCACCGAGCATCACCACCACCTGATCTGCTCCGGGTGCGGCACCGTGGAGGATGTCCCGGCGACGAGTCGGCTCGAACAGTCGGTTCAGAAAGCAGCCGACGAGATCGCGCGGCGCACCGGGTTTCGCACCCAGCACCACCGAGTCGATCTCGTCGGCTTGTGTCGCCGCTGCGCCTGAGCGCGCGGCCGCGGTCGGATCCCGCTACTTCTTCTTGCTCCGAGCGTAGAGGGCCACGCCGCCACCGACCACGACGACTGCGGCGATGATGCCGATGATCACACCGGTCGAGCTGTCGTCACTCGACTTCTTGGTCGTGGTCGCCGCGGCCGTGGTGCTCGACGTCGAGTCGGCCGGCTTGTTGGCGGTGAGCTCGAGGACAGGGGTCGGGTGTTCAGGCTCCGGACCGCCGGCAGGGATGGGATCGACCCACCGGGTGACCGAACCGTCGGCACAGGTCTGAACGGACGTGAAGACGATGGAGTCGGTCGCGGCGGGAATGGTACCGAACGTCACCGGAAACAGGATCTGCTTGGCCCCTGCCTCCGGAGCACCGGTCCACGTGATCTTCGACACGGCACCGGTGGTCGGGTTCTTGTCCACTTGTGCGGTCCACCCGGGAACCGGCCCGGCCGTCACGTTGTCGAGCGCGGGCGACTCGGGAAACACCAGCTCGTCCTTGACCGTTCCCGGTGCCGGGCATTCCTCTTCCACATGGATCGTTGCCGCGATCGTCCCGTCGGCCGACAGCTTGCCTTCCGTGGTGATCTCGGTATGCGCCCCCGCGATCGCCGGAAGCGCGACGAGTGCGACTCCGAACGCGAGCGAAGCCAACAAGGCCTTGCGGATCATTGTTACCCCTTTGATGGATTGATGGTGAGAGTCGGGTGGGTCGCCGGTTCAGCCGACCGTGACCGGAGACGAAGCCGTGGCCGATTGCACCTCGGTGACGAACGCGGTGAGATTCAGCTGCCACGCACCGGGGAACGGCACCTTGATGCCGTCGCCGAAGTAGAAGCCGCGGTTCTGATGTTCGAGCGTGATCGCGATCGGCGGGATGCCCTTGGAAGGTAAGGACAACGACGCCTTCATCTCGACGACGTCTTGCGGGACGCCCGCACGGTTGAGCACGGTGAGGTGCAGCTGGTTCGGCGTTCCCGCAGTCGGGCCACTCTTGAAGTCGGCCGGTCCGAAGTGGATCTCGAACGACACCGGACCGGCCGCGACGCTCGCCTCGAGCGGTCCGGTCGGCGCGAGCTTGCGCGGCGGCGACGTGTTCACGAGCATCGACGTCAACGCGAGGATCACCGCGCCGAAGACCAGCTCGCCGCGCACACTGCGCTTCAGGCGGGATTGGTTCCCAGCCGCCAGCGGTACCGCCGGCTCGTCGCGCGCCATGGTGACGACACCCCCCGAGCCCGGCACGTCGCCGCCCGGCGGGACGATGGCACCGACCTCGGCGAGTTGCGGGCTCCGCGCGTTGCCGACGATGCCGAGGCCGGGGCCGTGGACGAGCCGTCGGCTGAACGCCGCGATGAGCAGGATGGCGGCAAAGCCGACGAGCTTGAGGATCAGGATCCGGCCGTAGTCGCTGTCCCACAGCGCACTGAACGGCTCGAGCTGCCGGAGCGCCTGGAACGTCCCGGTGGCGGTGATGAGCACGACGGCGCCGAGCGCGAGCCCCGAGAACCGCTCGGCCACGCGCGCGTACGAATGCTCATCGGTGCGGGCGAGAACGAGCATGACCAGGCCACCGAGCCACACCGACATCGCGAGCACGTGGAACATGTCGGCGGGCAGCGCGAGCGCGGTCCAGCGACCGGTCGACGCGTGGCCCGCAAGCCCCGGAGTGGCGGAGAGGGCCAGCCCGACCGCGCCCGCGACCCCGAACCACCAACCGGGGAGTGGGCCACGGTGACGGACCATCATGCGCAGGACCAGCGCCGCGAGGACCAGGAGCACGAGGCGCGCCACCCACACCTTGCCGAACCGGGTGTCCCAGACGGCCGACATCTGGCTCGTCGAGAACACGTCACCCAGACCCTTGTCCGAGGTGTACGGGCCTTGCAGGAGGAACCCACCCACCGTGCACAACGCGGTGAGGACGAGGGAGCCCGTCAACAGTTGGCGCACCCGCAGCACGGCGCGGCCCTCGGGCCAGAGGTAGGCGGCGAACCAACCGGCGCCGAGCAAGAGCGCAAGCCCGACGAACACGCCGAAGCGCATCACTCCGAGCAGGACCCCGACCGTGGAGTCGCCGTGCACCGTCTTGCTCACGTTCGCGGTCTGTCGTTGGGCGGCCTGGCCGGACGCGTCGGCCTGGTAGCCCCAGGTGAAGGCGCCCTGGATCGGATGCGAGTCGGCGGAGGTCGCCTGCCAGGCCACCGTGTACAAACCCTTGTCGAGCGTGGGCAGGCTGACTGTCACCGCATCGCTGTTGCCGTTCGGGTGCCGTGGCGTTCCCGTCGAGATCGTGTTGCCGGTGCTGTCGAACACGCGGATGCCGTCGGATCTGACGTCGACCTGTTCGCTGAAGGTGAGGGTCACCGACTTCGGCGCCGTGTTCAGGGACGCGCCGACGGCCGGATTCGAGTCCTCGAGCACCGCGTGCGCGAACGCGGGCGCCGCCAATGCGAACAGCACGGTGAACGTGACGATCACGAACACGAACGCGCGTCGGGTTCGGCGCATGACGCGATTCATCGCAGCACTGCTCGCCGACGACCGGTGTCGGACGCCGGGTCGCGGTGCCCGCGTGCGATCAGCCACACCACCGCGAAGCCGGCGACGTCGGCGCCGTGGGCGATCGCCGTCCCCGGCATCGCGTGACCGGCCATCAGATCGTCGAGGCAACTCCACGCGAGCCCGACGACGAGCACGCCCAGGATCGGCAACAACGCGCGCGCCCGCTCGGGCTGCCAGGCGACCGCGAACAATCCGACGGCGAGGGCGGCGGAGAACACGCCGATGTGACGCGCGTCGTTCTCCATTCCGGCCATCGCACTGGTCAGGCCTAGGACCAGCGGTACCGCCGCGACCAGCTGCACCGAGGCGATCACGAACGTCGCGAACCGGAGCGAACGCATGTGGTCCGCGCTTGTCGGCGCCGGCTCCCGGCGCGGCAACGCGGCCAGGATGGCGTGGGTGCGGTCGATCTCGGGGGTGGCCGGCTGGACCCGCACCATGCGGTGGAGGTCCGAGACGTCGGCGGAGTAGGCCCGGCAGGCCGTGCACTCGGCCAGGTGCCCCCGCACCATCGAATCGGACATCCCCGAGTCCTCGCCGTCGAGCGCGGCCGAGACCGATGACCTGATGTCGGAGCAATCCATGATGGGAGAGTCGTCCGGCACGCCGAAAAAGTTCCCGTCACCTCCGACTTTTTTTCGGACCAGGTTTTCCGGCGACCGACCGAATACCGCTGATGACGGCATCCCGGTAACGTCGCCGCCCGTGGACCGGCTCACCAGCTCACTCCTGGCCGCGCGCGACGGTGACGACCAGGCGCTGGCCGACGCCATCCGGCTCGGTCAGGCCGAAGTGGCCCGGTTCCTCCGCCCCCTCGTGGATGCCAGCGATCTCGAGGATGTCGTCCAGGACACGTTTATCCGGGCCTACGGCGCCCTGCCGAGATTCCGCGGTGACGCGAGCGGTCGGGCCTGGCTCCTCGCGATCGCCCGCCGGTCGGCCGCCGACGCGCTGCGCACCAAGATGCGCATCCGCCGCACCGAGCACCAGGCACTCGCGACCGCTACCGACACGTCGCCCCTCGACACCGCGCTGGCCCTGCAGTCGCTCATCGACGGTCTCGACATCGACCGCCGGGAGGCGTTCGTGCTCACCCAGATCGTCGGCTGCTCCTACGCCGAGGCGGCCACGATCTGCGGCGTGCGCATCGGCACCATCCGGTCGCGGGTCGCGCGCGCACGTGAGGCACTCCTCGAGCAGGTGCACGCAGCCCGGAGCGCATGACGGCCCGATCGAGACGGGCGTCGATGCGCCTTTTCGTGGCGATCGGTGCATTCCTGATCCCGTTCGGCACCGCGGGCCCGGCCGGCGCGCACGGCGTGAACGGTCCCCCGGCGAGCAACTTCGCCACCCGGCTCGACGGCGTGGTCCCGGCCACTCCGACCACCGAGATCTCGCTCGCCCCGGACCGTGAGTCCGTGTCACTGCAGGTGATCGGCCAGGCCCGGGTGGTGGTGCTCGGCTACCGCGGTGAGCCGTACCTGCGGATCGATGCCCACGGCGCATGGGAGAACCGTTCGTCGCCCGCGGTAGCCCTCAACCGCTCGCGGATCCCGGGGAACATGCGCCCGGTGGACCACATCGCGTCGCCGCGCTGGGTGCGGATCTCGACTCACCCGTCGGCCACGTGGCACGACCACCGAACCCACTGGATGGGCGGTACGACCCCACCGTCGGTCCGCAATGACCCCGACCACGGGCACACGATCACCACATGGTCGATCCCGCTGCGGATCGATGATCGTGCCGCCGCCATCGACGGAGCGATCGAGTGGCGCCCGCCACCGGCGGCCTGGCCGTGGTGGGCACTCGCCGCCGCGCTGGTCGCAGCGGCGCTCTTCGCGAGTCGGCGGTCGGGTGGCACCCGGGCCGGCGTCACGATCCTCGCCACGATGGCCGTCGCCGAGACCCTCCACATCTGGGGGAGTTGGCCGTTCTCGAACTCGTCCTTCGCAGGTCGGCTCGGCGAGTCGCTTCCGTCGATCGGGGCGGTAGTGGCGTGTATCGGCGCGCTCGTGTGGGTGGTGCGACGCGGTAGTTGGTCGGCGGCACCCGGCCTCGTCCTCGCCGGCTTGTACGTGTTCGTCAGTGGCGGCGCGGCCGACCTCGCATCACTGACCCACGTGTTCGTACCGAGCCGGTTGGATCCGGCCGTCGCCCGGTTGCTCGTCAGCATCGCGCTCGGACTCGGGGCCGGGACCGCGATCGTCGGACTCACGCGACTCCGAGCAGCCCGGCCCGAGACCTGAGAGCATGCGGACATGACGACGATCTTCACCCGCATCATCGCCGGCGAGCTGCCCGGCCGATTCGTCTGGCGCGACGACCACTGTGTCGCCTTCCTCTCGATCAATCCGCTGCGGCCGGGTCACACCCTGGTGGTCCCCCGGGCCGAGGTCGACCACTGGATCGACCTCCCGCCCGACGAGAACGCTCACCTCATGCGCGTCGCCCAGGAGGTCGGTCGAGCGCAGATGGCCGCGTTCTCACCCACACGTGTCGCATTGCTCATCGCCGGCTTGGAGGTACCGCACGTGCATCTGCATGTGGTCGCGATCGACGCGGAGAGCCAGCTGAGCTTCGCCAACGCCGACCCCTCCCCGACCGCCGCTGCGCTCGACGACGCCCAGGTCCGCATCGTCGGCGCGCTCGAGGCGCTCGGCCACCCGAACCCCGCCGACTGACCCGTTACCGATCGTTCCCGGTCACCGACAGCCGAGTGCGGCGCGGAGCCCAACCAGGTTGGCGCGCATCGCCGCGAGGTAGCCGGCGAAGCCCTTGCCGGCCCGGGGCGGTGACTCGATCGGATTGAGCACCCGGGTCCGCGCGCCGGTCTCGCGCGCCAACGTCTCGGCCACCCGAGGCGACACCAGTTCCTCCGTGAACACCGTCGTCACGTGCTCCCGGCGCACCAGATCCGCGAGGTCGGCGAGCCGACGAGGATCCGGATCCTGCTCCGGATCGATTCCTGCGATCGCCACCTGGCGGAGTCCGTACCGACGGGCCAGTCGCCCGAACGCGTCGTGCGCGGTGACGAACATCCGGCGGTCGCACTGGCGCAGCCCGTTCCGGAACTCGATGTCGAGCGACCGTAAGGACGCAAGCGTGGACTGCAATCCGGCGCCGATCGTGGCCCGCAGGCGCGGCTCGGCCCGCCCGAGTCCGGCGGCGAGGATCCGCGTGACCCGCACCATCGTCGGAGGGTCGAGCCAGACGTGCGGGTCGGACGGCTGACTCAGCCGATCGAGCACGACGACCGTATTCCGGTCGCGGTGCGCAGCCGCGCGTTCGACTGCCGGTTGGAACCCGTGGCCCATGACCGCGACGAAGTCGGCGTCGAGGATCGCGTCGACCTGATCGGTCGTCGGCTCCAGATCGTGCGGCTCGACGCCCGGGGGGGTGAGGTCTCGCACCACGAGCCTCGGTCCACCCAATGCCCCCACCGTCGCCGCGATCGGGAAGAAGGCCACCACCGCCGACGGGCGGGATCGGTCGACCCCGGCATGTGCGCCGCACCCCGTGATGGTGACCATCCACATCACCAGGACGGCCGTGGTCCCCTGCGCGCCGCGCATCTTCCGCATCCGACTCCTCGCACCGCAATGAGAATCGTTCCCAGCAGGACGAGATAGTATTGGGAATCAGTCTCAGTACGCCACCTCCAGTGCTCGCGGCACACGACCTCTCCTTCGCCTACGACGGGCCGACCGTCGTCTGTGACGTCGACTTCACGCTCGCGCCCGGCGAGTTCGTCGCGTTGGTGGGTCCGAACGGCTCGGGCAAGTCGACCCTGCTGCGGATGCTCCTCGGGCTCCTCGAGCCGGCCACCGGTGCGGTCGAACTGTTCGGCGACGCACCGCGTGCCCTGGCGGTTCCCGGCCGGCTCGGCTACGTGCCCCAACGCGGCCGGCTCACCCCCGAACTCCCGACGACGGTCCGCGAGGTCGTCGCCGGTGGTCGCATGTCGCGCCGGGCGTGGTGGCGGCGACCGACCGACGCGGATCGGGACGCGGTCGATCACGCCCTCCGTGCGGTCGCGCTCGACGATCTCGCGAACCGACTCGTGACCGAACTCTCCGGCGGGCAACAACAGCGGGCGTTGATCGCGAAGGCTCTCGTCGCCGACCCCGAACTCCTGATCCTCGACGAGCCCGTCGCCGGGGTCGACGCCGACTCGCAGCGCCTCTTCCGCGACTCGCTCGTCCACCTCGTGCGGGAACACCACACGACGGTCCTCCTCGTCTCGCACGAACTCGGCGCGGTCGCTGCCGACCTCGACCGCGTGATCGTGCTCAAGCGCAGCGTCCTGTTCGACGGCACCCCCGCCGACCTCGCCGCGCGCGGCGTGAGCCTCGGCATCCACGCCGAGGACCTCCCGCTCTGGTTGGAGGAGTTGCAATGAACCTGCCCCTCCCCTGGCCGTTCGACCGTGAGTACATGCAGCTGGCCCTCGTGATCGGCCTCATCGTCGGCGCCTGCGCTCCATTGGTCGGCACCTTCCTCGTGGACAAGCACCTCTCGTTGATGGGCGACGGGATCGGTCACCTCGCATTCGCCGGAGTCGCGGGCGGACTGTTGCTCTCGGTCTCGCCGATCTGGACCGCACTCGTCGTCGCGGTCCTCGGCGCGTTGGCCGTCGAGTGGTTGCGCGCTCGAGGGAACACGTCCGGTGACCTCGCGCTGTCGCTCTTCTTCTACGGAGGAATCGCGGGCGGCGCCGTCCTCGCGAGCCGCGCTGCGACCAACGGCATCACCGTCAACGTGGTGCCGTACCTCTTCGGCTCCATCCTCACCGTCACCACCAGCGACGCGTGGATGGTGCTCGCGATCGGGGCCCTGATCGTGGCGTCGGTCGGGTTCGCTCACCGGGCCTGGTTCACGATCGGTCTCGATCCCGAGTCCGCAACGGTCATGGGCCTCCCCGTACGGACCCTGAACTCACTCCTCGCCGTCCTCACCGCAGTCACGATCGTCGCCG
>JBDUBS010000715.1:0-4036 GCA_040003875.1 Acidimicrobiia bacterium
CCAACGTGATGCCCACGGGTCGCAACGGCATGCACAAGTACAACAATCAGGACCATTCGATGCTCACCGCGATGTTGTCCGTCGACAACATCCTCGGCGCCCATCACGACGTGTGGACCGTCAACGTGGAGGACGAATACCACGAGGAGACGATCGACCGCTCCGCGCAGTCCGGTACCGGTCGCGACGCGCCCGTGCTCGCACGGGATTCGATCGAAGCGGCCGCCGCTCGTCGACGCGAAGGCGGGCAGTAGGTGCGAGTGCAGATCTGCACGCCGACGTACATCGAAGCCGAGAACATCGAGGAGTTCTTGCGTCGCGCCCGTGCCGCACTCCCCGAAGCGGACATCCTCGTGCTCGACGACAACAGCCCCGACGGCACGGCCGACGTCGCGGACCGCGTCGGGGCCGAGCTCGGCCAGATCGAGGTACTGCGGCGGCCGTCGAAGCTCGGACTCGGCGCGGCCTATCGAGCGGGCTTCGCAGTCGGCATCGCTCGCGGGTACGAGGTCATCTGTCAGATCGATGCCGACCTCTCACACGATCCCGCAGTGTTGCCCGAGCTGATCGGCGCGATCCGTGACGGCGCGGATCTTGCGATCGGCTCGCGCTATGTGCCCGGTGGTCAGATCCCGCACTGGCCGGCACGGCGGCTCGCGTTGTCGAAATACGGAAACCGGTACGCCCGGTTCATGCTCCGGACCGGTGTGATGGACACGTCGGCCGGATTTCGTGCCTACCGGGCCACGACCTTGACGTCGATCGGGTTCGCGGAGACCCGCTCGAAGGGCTACGGATTCCAACTCGAATCGACATACCGAGTGGCGCGGCTCGGCGCCAAGGTGGTGGAGATCCCGATCATCTTCACCGATCGGGTGCGCGGCAACTCGAAGATGTCGGCGTCGGTCATCGGCGAGGAGATGGTGCTGATGACGTGGTGGGGGATCCGGGACCGGATCCGGCTGCGCAAGCGTTAGCGACGCATCACTGCGGCTTGTCGCACTTCACCCACAGTTCGTACAGCGGCGTCCGCTTCGGATCGTCGGGCCGCACGCCGAACGTGCGCTTCTGACAGAAGTCCCGGGCCAGCACCTTGTTCGCCGCGTCGCTGCCGAACTTGAGCGAATCGTTGGGTTCCGACCAGTTGTTCCAGACCCCGGAGAGGATCGCGATCTGGGAGTGGCGGAGGTCGGACGCGAGGCGCGAACCCTTCGCGTTGGCGACCCCAGGGTCCATCTCGATGTAGTACGTCCCCGGCGGGTACTCGGGCAGCAGGTAATAGAGGTACGCGTCCGAGTACGGCGTCTTGCGCAAGTCGGTCGTGCCGACGAAGAGCTTGTCGCCGGGCTTGGCGTAATTCGGTACCGCCTTGAGCAGCTTGCGCGCCGCGTCGGCGACGTCGGGGCGGCCGTAATAGAACGTCCGGCCGTTGCGGGTGATCGGGAACGCGAGCCGGTGCTTGCCGAAGGACTGCGCGGTGAAGTCGGCGTACGACCAGGCGGTGAAGTGCGGGATGAGCAGCACCACACCCGTCGGGATCGCGAGGGCGCAGACGGTGCGTCGCCAGAATGCACCGTTGGTCCCGGTGCGCATCCGCCAGAGTTCGAAGGCGGCGACCGGCAGCAGCGCGACCGACACGCAGCTGACCCACGAGAAGTGTGCGGAGTCCACCCGTTGCACGCCCTGGGAGATGATGCCGAGTCCGAACAGGCCGGAGGCGAAGAGCACGCGGGCCGGATGACGGTTCGGGTCACGCTTGACTGCGAAGCGTCCGATGATCGGGACCAGGACGACCACCGCGATCATGAAGAAGAACCAGATGAACAGTTGTTGGCTGGTCTCGAGGTGGGGGAGTGGCCACTTGGGCGGCGAGATTGCGCCCGAACGCTGCAGGAAGCCGTCGAGGTGGCTCCACGAGGGCGGGATGGGCAGGCGACGACCACCGCGCAGGTACACGACCGGGTCGAGCACCATCCCCTTGAACGTGTTGTACGGCCCGGCGGTGACCAGTTGGATGATGTAGAGGCTGAGGCCGATGCCGAGTCCGGTGACGTAGCGCCGGGTCATGCCCCGTCCCGTGCCCCACAGTCCGCCGAGGGCACCGAGGCCGACCGCGACCACGAGGTCGAGGCGGAACAGCAGGGCGGCCGCGCTCACGAGCCCACCCCAGAACGCGAAGCGGACGGCCAGCGCCGGGTCCACCGCGAGCCGCCGGCGGCCGGCGAGCACCAGCCCGAGCCCGAGGAGGCCGAGGGCGACGCCACCGATCCACGCGAGGGCGGTGAGACCGAGCGGCGGGAGAATGAACAGCAGGGACAGGAGCGCGCAGCAGAGCCCGAGGCGGCGGCCCCACGCCCGGGCGAGCCAGTAGATCCCGGCGACGACGCCGATCTGCTGGAGGAGTGCGAAGAGCCGTTCCGACCACAGCGTGACGCCGAGGACCTTCATCCATCCGGCGAGCGCCCACAGGCTGCCGGGACCGTAGAGATGCAGGAAGTCGCGGTTGGGGAAGTCGCCGTGGAGCACCCGCTCCGGGAAGACGAGCATGAAGCCCTCTTCCATCGGCGGTCCCTGGTTGCGCAGGAGGCCCCGCAGCGGGAGTGCGAACGCGAGGGCGAGCACGAGGAACACCACGGTGCGCTTGGTGCGCGGCGACCACGCCGCCACTCGATCCGAGGTGCGGTACAGCAGTCCCGTCATACGCCAGACACGGCGCGCGGAGGATGCTCGAACCGGGGCCGCATCGGGGGCAGAGTAGTCGGGCGGACTGCGAAAACCGGCGTATGGGTGCGCCGGGAAGCGACCGCGAGAACCGTAGAATCACCTCGATGCCGACGTCGTCCGTGAGGGAACTCGACGTTGCCGGCACCCCGCCCCGCGGTTCGCGACGCGTCACCACCTTGGTGTGGCTCGGATTCGTCGCGGGCTTCGTCGTGACGCTGCTCGCGCTCGCCCGGCCCCGCTGGTTCCCGATCCTCGATCTCGCCCAGACCGAGATGCGGGTGCGGGACGTGTTCAGCCTCCATCCGCCGCTGATCGGCCTGCCCGGCCGCATCGGCAACCTCGCCCGCCAGGGCAGCCACCCGGGCCCGCTGAGTTTCTGGACCCTCGCACCGTTCTACAAGCTCTTCGGCTCGTCGGCGTGGGCGTTGCAGGCCGCCACCGCAACCCTCAACGCGATGGCGATCGGACTCTGTCTCCTGATCACCCGACGACGCGGCGGCACCAACCTCGTCCTCGGCATGGCGGCGGTACTCGGGGCGCTCACCTGGTTCGACGGCCCGTCGGTGCTCACGCAAGCGTGGAATCCGTACCTCCCGATGATGTGGTTCATGGTCGTGATGCTCGGGGTCTGGTCGGCGCTGTGCGACGACCTCGCCCTCCTGCCCGTCACCACGTTCGCGGCGATCTTCTGTCTGCAGACCCACATCTCCTACCTCGGTCTCGTCGGCGGCCTGGGCGGGGTCACGGCGGTGTGGATTGCCTGGAGCGCGTGGAGGCGACGGCCCGCACTCGGTGAGCATCCGTGGCGGTGGGTCGCGATCTCGGTCGGGATCGTGGTGGTCACGACGATCCCGATGATCGTCCAACAGATCCGCCACGAACCGGGGAACCTCACGCTGATCTGGGAACACTTCACCAATCCGCCCGAGGCCGCGATCGGCGCCCGGCAGGGACTCGATGTGCTGCTGGTCCACCTCAATCCATGGCGGCTGCTCGGCGGCCAGGACGCCACGACCGGTTCGGTGCTCCCAGGAATCGCGCTCACACTCGCGTGGGGGGTCAGCGTGTTCGTCGCATGGCGTCGGCGCGCGTCGTCGTTGCTCGCGCTCGACGTCGTGATCGCGGTGAGCCTCGTGCTCGGCCTGTTCTCGATCGCGAGCATCTTCGGATTCGTCTGGTACTACCTGATGCGGTGGGCGTGGGGTATCAACGCCTTGATGCTGTTCACCATCGGGTGGGCCGTCGTGGTGCAACGCGCGCATCCGATCCGGAGGACGGCGCGCACGCCGCGAGTGGTCGGCGCCGGCCTCGC
>JBDUBS010000188.1:0-13601 GCA_040003875.1 Acidimicrobiia bacterium
TGTTGGGGTACGTCGCTCTTGTCGTCATCGATCGCGATCGTCGCGTCGACAGGCTCTGTCGTCACGACGACGGCGAGCTTGGCTGCGCCAATGGAAGGCGTCGGCGGCGTGGACGCCGCGATCCCAGGCGCTGACGTCTCCATCGAAGAAACGGGATCAATCGCGTCTTGTCTGGGTGAAGTGCGAGGCCGTGGTCGCCGAATCGTTCCGGCAGCAACGACATCGCCCAGCGAGCATCGATCTCATCAGAGCACACGATCACGAAGTCGTCGGCGTAGCGGCAGAGGAACGCGGGACCGTGAAGCTGCGGCCTCACTTCCTCCTCGAACCACACGTCGAGCACCTCGTGCAGATAGATGTTCGCCAGCAACGGCGAGATCACCCCGCCTTGCGGCGTGCCCCGCTCCGGGTATGACACGTTCCCGTCGCTGAGCACCCCCGCATTCAGCCATTTGCCGATCAATCGGAGCAGCACTCCATCACGCACCCTGTTGTCCAAGATGCCGCGAAGACATGCATGGTCGAGGCTGTCGAAGAACTTCCGGATATCCACCTCGACCACCCAGCCGCCTTCCATGTCCATCGTCGCCTTCCACAGATCCTCCAGCGCCTGATGCGCAGAACGACCTGGCCGAAAGCCGTACGAGCACGGTAGAAAGTCCTGCTCGTAGACCGCCTCCAGCACCATCGCCACCGCCCGCTGCAGTATCTTGTCTTCGAACGTCGGGATCCCGATTGGCCGCGGTGCGACGCGAGTTCCCCGACGACCGCTACGGGCCCAACCGCGCGCCGGTGTTCCTCGTGCAGGGTGATGCCGACATCGGATACCACAACAGCGAGGATGCGTACCCGGAACTCAGTTCACCGAAATGGTTCGTGACCCTCCACGGATCGAGGCACGCCCCACCGTTCGAGGTGCCGCCGGGTCCCGAGGCCCCGGCCGTGTACGCGATGACCGCAGCCTTCTGGGACCGTTACCTGAAGGCGGACCGGCAGGCCGGGGTGCGGATCGAGGGCGTGGTACGGCGCAGCGATGGTCGGTTCACCCTCCGACGTGATCTCGGCCGGTAGCGACGACGAAAGGTGTTCCGATGCCTCAACTTCGTTCGAGTTCGACCCGCTGGGCAGCGAGCGCGCTGAGCGCATCCTCCGACAGGGTCGGGAACTGTGGGTCGATGTCGATGAGGGCGGCCGCCAGTGCTTCTGCGATCACCAGGCGCGCGAACCACTTCGCATCGGCCGGCACGACGTACCAGGGCGCGGGCTTCGTGCTCGTGTGCCGGATGGTGTCCTCGTAGGCCGCCTGGTACTCGTCCCAGGACCGCCGTTCGGTCACGTCGAGCGCCGAGAACTTCCAGTTCTTCGCGGGTTCGTCGATGCGGGAGAGCAACCGGCGCCGCTGCTCGTCCTTGGACATGTGCAGGAAGACCTTGACGATCGGAAACCCGCTCCCGACGAGTGCGCGCTCCCAGTCATTGATTTCTCGGAATCGGCGGTGCCAGATGTTGCCCTTGGTGGCACTCGGCGGGAGGTGTTGGGCGTCGAGGAACTCGGGATGGACCCGTACCGCGAGGACCTCCTCGTAATGCGAGCGGTTGAAGATCCCGATCTCACCGCGGCGAGGGAGATCACGGGTGATCCGCCAGAGGAACTGGTGTGCCAGTTCCTCGGTGGACGGTGACTTGAACGACACCACCCGGACCCCTTGTGGGTTGAGCCCGGTCATCACGTGGCGGATCGCTCCGTCCTTGCCCGCCGCGTCGAGGGCCTGGAGCACGAGGAGCACCCCGTAGGTCTGTTGAGCTGCGAGCCGGGTCTGGAGGTCGCTGAGCCGCTTGATGCCCGTTTCGAGGCGACCGGCCGCGGCCTTCTTGCTCGTCACCCCGTCGGTGGCACCGGGGTCACGATCCGCGAGTCGGAACGACTTGGGATCGTCGATCCGGAACTGGTCGAGGAATCGGTCGATCTGTTCTTCCTCGGACTGATGGCTCGCCATGGCGGTTCCTAGGTTTCGTCGGCGTTTCCGATGCGGACGGTCGCGAGGAGGGTGTCGGCGGTTTCGGGGTCCGGCCTGAGTTCGAGGGTTCCCTCGAGCGCCCCGAGCCCGGACTCCAGCGCCGTGACGGTGGGCGTCGGATCGGTCCAGCCCTCGGCCGAGATCGTCACGACCGTGATGTCGTCCTCGCGGGCCACCGACACGACGAGTTCGTCGGCCCGCTTCGCCAGCACGGCGCTCAACTCCTGAACGATCCGCAACACCGTCAACGCGTCCCGAGCGTCGATACCCCCGCCGAGTTCGACGGTCGCGAGTTCGGCGTGGGTGCCGACGTCCTCCCGCAGGACCTCGAGTTCGACTCGGATCGCGTCGGTGAGGGTGGCCGTGAGGTCGATGCCCGGTCCGACGGCCAACCCGAGCAGCGGGGTGCCGGCCATGCGGGCTTGGCGGTGGCGTTCGAGCGCCCACAGGCCGAGGGCCCGCGCTGCGTCGGCCGGGTTGGCCCGGCCGACCTTGGCCGTGAGATCGGCGTTGGTGCGGTGGGCCTCGGCGAGTTCGGCGCGTAGGGTCCGCATGCGGGTCTCGAGGTGTTCGGCCCCGCGCCGGGTCTCCTGGTGGGCGGCCTGTTCGGTGTCGAGTTCGCCGGTGACTGCGGCCAGGACCGAGCGGGTGCGCCGCCACGCCACGGTCACGCCGACGAGCGCGGCGGCGAGCAATCCCAGGACGATCCATCCGGCAACTGACACGGCGCCGGTCTAGCCGATCCGGTGCGCAGGAGCGCACCTCGGGGACCGCAGATCGGTCATCGGGCGAGTTCGTCGAGTGCAGCGAGGAGACGGTCGACATCGGTCGTCGTGGTGTAGGCCGAGATGCCGGCCCGGACCGCGCCGACATCGGCGAGACCGAGCGCGGCCATGGTCTCGACCGCGTAGTAGTTGCCGCTCCAGACCGCCACGCCGCGTGATGCCAGGTGGGCGGCGATCTCGTCCGGATGGCGGTCCCGCATCGAGAAACTCACCGTGGGGGTGCGGTGGGCGAGATCCGGCGGACCGTGCACGATCACCTGCTCACGAGACCGGAGTCCGGCGTGCAAGGGTGCGAACACCTCGGCCTCATCGGCCGCCACCCGGTCGATGCCGGTCTCCGAGAGAAAGCACGCCGCGGCTCCGACTGCGGCGATGGTTTCGAACGAGAGGGTGCCGGTCTCGAAGCGCTCGGGTGCCCGGTCCGACGCGGGGCGGACCTTGAACGGCATGACCGACTCGCGCAGTGCTTCGGTCAGCCACAACACCCCCGCGTGCGGGCCGTACCACTTGTACGGCGAGGTCACGAAGGCGTCACAGCCCATGGCACGCACGTCGACCGGGCCGTGAGGAACGAGGTGGACGCCGTCGACGAAGACCCGGGCACCCTGAGCGTGCGCGGCGACCACGACCGGCGCGAGGTCGGGCATCGTGCCGAGAGCGTTGGACGCACCCGTGATCGCGACCCACCGGGTGCGGGGACCGATGAGCGCCGTCACCGCCTCGGGGTCGAGCCGACCGGTCGCGACGTCGAACGGAGCGAGTTGCACCACCGCGTCATGGTCGTCCGCCGCGAGCTTCCATGGCGTGACGTTCGCATCGTGGTCGAGTCGGGTGCCGACGATCTCGTCGCCGGCGGCCCAGTCGCGGGCCAGGGCGCGGGTGAACGCAAACGTGAGCGTGGTCATGTTCGCGCCGAACACGATCCCCTCGGCGTCGCCACCGATCAGCTCGGCGACCTCGGCGCGCGAGCGGTCGACCAACTCGGTACTCGCGACCGACGCCGCGAAGAGGCCGTGTCCGTTGGCGTTGTCGCCGGACCGGAGGAAGTCGCCCATGGCGTCGATTGCCACATCGACCATCTGGGTGCCGGCCGGGCCGTCGAACCGGGCCCAGTCGGGGCCGATTCCGGGAAATCGTTCGTTCATGGCCCGAGACTACGGAACCGGTGCCGGGGGCGACCGACCGCGTGGCTCCCGAAGCGGCGGACCGTCGGTTGCGTGAAGCTGTCGCTCGCCTCGGTCCGTCCCTTACCGTGCGTCGATGGACCTCCCGGTGATCGCGAGACGGTTGCGGACCCGGGTCACGCCGCGCCCGGTGTGGGCGATGCCGGCGGCGACGGTCGGCGTGCTCCTGATCGGATTCGCATTGCAACTCCTCGTGTACGGGAACGGAGGTCATTCTTCGCTCAGCGACCTTCCGCACCTGGTCCTCGGCCGCGGCATCGGCCCGGACGCCCTCCCGTATCTGGACCGGCCGCTCGAGTATCCCGTCGGCTCGGGATTGCTCTTCTACCTCGCGACGCTCGTGACGACGTCGCCACTCGGCGTCCTCATCGTCACCGCCGTTGCCGCCACCGCGACCTGTGTGGTGATCACGGTCGCGCTCGAACGTCGAGTCGGAGCGCGCGCGTGGCGATGGGCGGTTGGGACCCCGGTGCTGCTTTTCGCGTTCCAGAACTGGGACGTGTTCGCGATCGCGGCGATGGTGTTCGGCATCCTGGCGTTCGATCGAGGCAACAGTTCGCGCGCCGGTGTGTGGCTCGGGGTCGGGGCGTTCGTGAAACTCTTCCCCGCCTTCGTCATCCCGCCGTTGGTGATCTCGCGCTGGGCGCGGGGCGACCGGCGCGGCGCGGTGCGGCTCGCGGGTGCCGGCGCGGTGACGTTCGCCGTGCTCAACCTCCCGGTCCTCGTCGCCAACCCGAGTGGGTGGTGGTATCCGCTCGACTTCCAGTCGCAGCGACAAACCACCTGGGGCACCGTGTGGCATTACGGCTTCCGGATCGTCGGTGCGCCCGTCAGTGGCACCGCCGGCTCACACTTCGCGAACGCGGTCTGTCTCGTCGCCCTGGTCATCGGCCTCGGATGGTTGAGCATCGTCGCAGTGCGCCGACGACTCGAGCCGTTTCCGATCGCGGCTGTTGCCGTTGCTGTCTTCGTCTTGACCAACAAGGTGTACTCGCCGACGTACGACGTGTGGCTCGTCCCGTTCTTCGTGCTCCTCGCGGTGCCGCGCCGCGTCTGGGTCGGCTTCTGCGCGGTCGACCTGGCGATCTACGTGCTGGTGTTCGGGTATTTCCACGGCCTGACGAGCAGGGACGAGGTCCACATGCTGTTGCCCGTGTTCGTGTTCGTCCGCGCGGCGCTCCTGGTCGCCCTGGTCGTGATCGCGGTCCGGCCTGGATCGCGGCCCGAGTCGTCCGGTTCAACCCCGGTGCTGGACGGTGACCCCGCCGCCGAGCGGCGCGATCGCGGCGGTGTCGAGACCGACCGGCCGCCTGTCGATGCCGAGGGTCGAACGCAGGAAGGCGACGGTCAACTGGTTGATCGCCGGAAACGACTTCTCCGGTAGCGGATGGTCCGGCGTGCACCCGTCGGATCCGAGCTTCAGCAACGATTCCGGAATCGGGAGTTTCAGCGCCCGGGCGATACCGGTGATCCCCCCCGAATCACGGCCGATCAGGCAGATGTCGGAGAAGACGAGGTGGCCGGCGTCGGCGATCTCCACCAGGTACTTGGGTGGGTTCATCGAGTGGTAGACGTCACGGCTTGCCGCCGGTTCGATGATGCCGTCGGTGGTGCCGAGCATGACCATCCCCGGCTGTGCAGGCGCCGCCGGCGCCGGTCCGCCCTGGCCGCCGAAGCCCACCGAGTAGGTGATGAACGACTTCACTTCGTTCGGGTTCTGCCCGGCGAACGTGTACGCAGCGCCCGCGCCCGCCGAATGACCGATGACCGCGACCCGCTTCGGATCCACGAGTCCATGCAGGATGCCCGAAGTGCCCGACGCCGCCTCGGCCGCGGCCAGCGTCGCCTGCAGCACGGCGGTGTCGGTCGACGTCGCCACCCCCGCCGCCGCGGTACCGAGCAGTCCGTCGAGCGAGCGCTCGACGTGATTTGGTGCCGCGACCACGAAGCCCCACGACGCGAGATGGGTGGTGATCGCCACCGATTGTTCGGGATAGCCGGCGAACCCGTGGCTGAACAGCACGACCGGGTAGGGGTTCGGTCCGGTGACCGGCGGCGCGTCCTCATAGGCGTTGGCCGGGTACAGCACCCGATCGGCCGCCGGTACCTGGGCCTGCAGTTCCGGGGTCAGGAAACTCGCGATGTCCACGACCTCCTGCGGGTGGCCTTTCGTGCCCCGGGGCTTCGCGGGATACCACACCACGACCCTTCGACCGTCCGCAAGGTGCAGCGTGGTGTACCCGGTCGCGTACGGCCCGCGCTTCGCGTAGGGCGCGGCAGTCTTGGCGGTGGTCGTCGTGGTCGTCGCGGTGGAACTGCTCGACGAACACGCCGCGAGCGCCATCGCCAGCAGGACGGTTGCGGCGATCGCGTGACGCGACGCGCGGGTGCGGTGCTCGATCATGCGCGGAGTATGCCAGCCCGGTAGGCGCCCGGCGGCGACGGCGACGCTAGGTACCGGGTTTGGGCGGTCGGACCTTCCCGGCGTGGTAGCGGGGATCCGCGACGTCGCCGGCGAACGCGTCGCTCGCGATCCGGGACGACTCGATCCGCCAGTCGGTGCCGTTGATGCTGTGGTCGAACCACACGAATCCGATGATGTCGGGGTTGTCCTTCAGGCCCTGGAACACGCTGTTGATCCACGTTGCTTTGTTGCCGCCCGCCTCCGTCGCGCCGAGTTCCGTGATGACGATCGGCTTCAATGCCACCGAACGGAGTTCGTCGACCGTACCGGAGTAGGTGTTCGCGAAGGTCGGGGCCTTGGGCTGACCCTTGTCGTCGAGGTAGACCCGCCGGTAGTACCCGACCATGCCCATCCAGTCGACGTATTCGTCGCCCGGGTAGAGCGGAGCGAGCCGCACACTCGGCCGGGCCGTGATCACGTTCGGGCTCCAGATCCAGACCGCGTTGGTGGCGCCGAGCGCGGTGAACCGGTCGTGGACGTGACGCCAGGCGGCCACGTACTCACCCGGGTGGTTCCCGTTGCGTTCCTCGCTCCACGGGAACCAATTGCCGTTCATCTCGTGGGCGAACCGGATCGCGACCGGTAAGCCGAGATCGCGCACTGCGGTGGCGAAGCGGTCGATGTAGTCGTCGTGGCTCCCGTCGATGATGGTCGACAGCGCGAAGCCGGGTTCCTTGGTGTTGTCGCTGTCAGGGCCGAGGGGCTGCACCGTCGGGCGGGGCTCCCACGAGATCACCGGCAGCGCACCGCGGCGCCAGGTCTCGATCACCTGGTCGCGCGGGAACTCGCGATCCCAGCCTTGGAAGAACTGGACCATGCTCGGCAGCTTCTGCGCCGCCGCGGCGAAGATCTGGAAGTCCTTCCAGTCGAAGGGTGCCTGCGGAGTCGATACGCCGTAGTAGTTGTCGACCGGAGCGAGGACCTGCTCGATCGTCGGGGTCTCGGGCAGTCCCTCGGGCTTGGGTGGCTTGGGCGGCTCGGGTGGCTTTGCGCCGGCGGGGGTCGACGGCGGCCGGGACGGGTCGACCGGGAGCAGCGAGCAGGCGATGCCGTCGTCGTTGGCCGGTCCCGGCGGGCCGTCGAGTCCGTACGGATCGTCGAGGTTGGCCACGTAAGCCGCCTGCGCGTCCTGCTGCCAATGGAAGTCGCTGCAGTGGATCGTGCCTGCGACCGGGGGCGTCGTTGTGGTGGGGGAGTTCGGCGTCGTGGTGGTGGTGCGCCGGGTGCCAGAGGAGGTGCGTGACGCGCCGAGGGCGGCCGTGCGCACCGGACCCTTCGCCGTCGCGGTGCTGGCGTGCGCCGCCGTCAGGGTAGCGTGACCGCCATCGAGCGCGTCGGTGCCGGTGCGCGTGTGCGGGCGGGCGTTGTCGCGCGCGATGCGTGCACGGGCGACGACGGGGGTGAGCGCGGCGGTTCCTCCGTGCGCGGCGGCGGCGAGCGTGGTCTCGTCCGGCGCGACCGGCGATGTGTAGACGAACAGGCCGATGCCGGCGAGGACGGCGCCCATGATCCGAAGGTGGACGGTGCGGGTATCAGCCATGGTATGCAACTCCGGCGAAGACGAGCATGGACGCGAGCAGGTAGGGGACGGCGCCCCACGGGTTCACGTGGCGGGACTGGACTTCGTCGCCGCTGAACGCGTTGGCGCGGGTCCCCCAACCGTCGTTGCGGGCCATGCGCATGAAGCCCCAGATGCGAATCGGCATCAACATGAACGTGTTGAGCAATGTGAACGCGGGGAGGAGCCAGAGATCCTGCGGATGGTCCTCGAAGTGGCGGGCCTGACGGATGTAGGCGGACAGCCACGTCGCGAGCAGGGTCAGACAGACGATGATCGCGGTGCCGATCATCGCGCCGTATCCGAACGTGATTCCCTGGTAGAAGTTGATGTTCTGGCCCAGCAGCAGCCGCACGAGAAGGCCGGTGACGGTGGCGAGCCAAAGGAACGGTGTGAGGATGTCGGCCACGTAGAAGACGGCGAGCATTGGTGTATTGCGCATCATCCAGGGCAACATGCGCAGCGTGTTGTACTGACTCCCGCGTGACCATCGCATCTGCTGCTTCGCCATCTTGCGCATCCCCACCGGGGCGTCGGTGTAGACGTGGCTCGTCGATTGGTAGACGGATCGGTACCCCTGCTTCAGGCAGAGGTTCGTCAGCGTCCGGTCGTCGCTCACCTCGAGGAACACGCCGAGGAAGCGGGCGCCGAGGAACTCGGGCATCGCGTCTTCGAGGACGGTCCGGCGGAACGCGATGGTGCGACCGGGGAGGCAACCGACCTGTCCGAGCACGCTCATCGCGGGCATCGAGTACTGCACCCGGATGTTCTCCAACCAGTCGGCCCACCGGGTGAGCACGTTCCGGTCCGGGTCGATGATGCGCTGGTTGGTCGTCGCGCCGCCGACGCGCGGATCGGCGAAGGGCTTCATCAGCTCACGCAACGTGTCCGCGGTCCAGATGGTGTCGCTGTCGACCAGCACGACGATCTCGCCGGTGCACGCTTCGAGGCCCTCACGGATGGCATTGCGCTTTCCGGGCACCGGCGTCCAGATCCAGTCGACGCCGGGATAGGCGCCACACACTCGTTCCAGCTTCTCGTTCCGGGGTCCGTTGATGACCACGATGACCTGGTGCGGCGTGTGCTCGGTGATGTGGTCGAGGACCTCGTGGAACAGGCCGACCGGCTCGTCCACGACCGGGACGATGATCGACGCAGTCGCCGAGTAGTCGGCGGTCCACGGCTGGTACCGGCGGGAGAGGTGCACCTTGACCGCCCACAGCGCCCAGGTGATGGCGACCAGGATCGAGAAGACGTAGAGCCGCCCTCCGTGGAGGGTGTCGCGCAATTGCAGGAAGAAGATGAACAAGTAGTGGTCCTCTGGGCGGTGTTGACGGTGCACGTTCCGGGGTATGAGTGGATTCGGCACTATGTCCGGAAAATCTTGAGCGGAAGTTTCGGAATCGCTGCTGTCCGCACCCGCACGGCCTGTGTGAAGATCTCCGGCTCCGATGTCGATGACTCGCGCGGTGCGATGCACCAGGCACTTCGGCGCGGTTGTCGCGCTCGCGACGGCCGCAGCCGTCCTCACGCCGCAGATCGACGCGGCCGCGGTCGGTTCCCGCCGCGCGCCGGTGCCCGCAACGAGCGACGCTCCCGCGGCGCGCATTGCGCAGCTGTCCGCCCTGGTCGGCTCGCGCGACGCCGCCCGCGCGACCGAACTGGTCGACCGCCAGCTCGCGGTGCAGCAACTGGCCGACGCGCACCTGGCGGAGAATGCGGCCCTGGCCAACGCCGACATGCTCGGCCGGGCGGCGGTGGCCGCGGCGGCGCGATACCGAAACGCGCGGGCCCAGGTCGCGACCCTGGCGTCCGCGTATTACACGCACGCCGGGAACTCAGGGCCGCTCGTGCGCATGCTCGAGTCGCACTCGGCCGCAGAGTACGGATACCGCAAGAAGATCGTCAGCGTCGTGGGGGAGCGCCAGGCCAAGGTGGTCAAGCAGATGCTGCACGCGCGCAACCAGGCCGACGTCGCGGCCCGTGACGCGGGCACCGAGGCGCAGCGACTCCATGCCCGCGTCACCAAACTCGCTCAAGAGATCCCGGCCCACGACGCGCGCCTCGACGGACTACAGGCCGGGCTCTCGCGTGCACGGTTCTGGCTCGCACGGTGGCAGTCGATCGCGGTTGGGGTCGACACGCCCATCATGAGCCGATCGATCCTGGGGCCCGACGAACTCGCCCAGTGGTTCGTCGCGACGCGCAGACGCGGCGCGAGGATCACTGTGCCGATCGCGGAACTCACGCGTGACTTCATCGAGGAAGGTCAGGCGGCGCAGGTCCGGGGTGACATCGCGTTCGCACAGTCGATCCTCGAGACGGCGAGCTTCTACTTCCCGGCAGGCGGACAGCTGACGCCGCTCGACAACAACTTCGCGGGGATGGACGCGTGTGACAGCTGCGCGACCGGGACCGCCTTCCCCGATGCCCGTACCGGCGTCCGCGCCCAGATGCAGCAGCTCCGTGTGTACGCCGACGCGCATCTGACGAACTCGGACCTCAATCCGCCGGCGGTGAACCCGAAGCTCGACAAGCATTCGCTCAAGGGCAAGGTGACCACATGGAACGGTCTCACCCACACGTGGGCCACGGCCGACGCGTACGGTGACCGGATCCTCGAGATCTACGAGCAGATCCTCGGCTGGTTGACCGATCGCGCCGCCGTCTGACCCGCAACCGAGGGGCGTCTCCAGGTCGGATTCTGCGCTGACGGCAGGTCGTCACATCGGACTACCGTCGGCCGTATGACGCTCGATTACCGACTCTTCGACGCCGACAACCACTACTACGAGGCCACCGACGCGTTCACGCGCCACGTGCCGCCGGCCATGGCCAAACGCACCATGCAGTGGGTCGAGCTGAACGGCAAACAGCGGCTGATGGTCGCCGGGCGGCTCAATCGGTTCATCCCGAACCCGTCGTTCGACCCGGTGGCGAAGCCGGGCTCGCTCGACGAGTACTTCCGCGGGCAACGTGCCGGCGACGACATCCGGTCCGCGTTCGGCGAGCTCGATCCCATCAGCCCGGCATACCGCGAACCTGGCGCGCGCGTCGCGCGCATGGACGAGCAGGGGATGGAGGGTTGTTTGCTGTTCCCGACGCTCGGTGTGGGCATGGAGCAGGCACTCGTCCACGACCCCGAAGCCGCCCACGCGGCGTTCCACGCGTTCAACGAGTGGCTCCTCGACGACTGGAGCTTCGACTACGAGCAGCGGATCTACGCCGCGCCGTACCTGACGCTCCTCGATCCGGTGCGGGCCGAGGCCGAGGTCGAGTGGGCGATCGAGCACGGCGCCCGGGTCGTCGTCATGCGTGCCGGTCCGGTGTTGGCGCCGTCGGGGTCCCGGTCGCCCGGCGATCCGGTGTACGACCGCGTCTGGGCCCGGCTCGCCGAAGAGAACCTCCTCGTCGCGTACCACTCAGGGGAGAGCGGCTACCACCGCTACGGCGTGGAGTGGGGTGAGAGTTCGGAGATGGAGGCGTTCCGCCACAATCCGTTCACGACGATCACGTCGGCCGACCGTCCGATCTACGACACCATCGCGGCACTGATCTGTCACGGGGTGTTCGCCCGGCACCGCCGAGTGCGGGTCGCCACCATCGAGTCCGGCAGCGAATGGGTGCCGACCCTCGTCCGCAAGATGAAGAAGTCGTACGCGCAGGCCCCCACTGCCTTCGTCGGGGGTGACCCGGTGGAACAACTCCGAGACCAGGTCTGGGTGTCGCCTTACTACGAGGACGACCTGCTCGCGCTCCGGGAGTGCATCGGCGCGGAGCGCATCGTGTTCGGATCCGATTATCCCCACGCCGAGGGACTGGCCGACCCGGCGTCCTTCGTGCAGGACCTCGACGGCTTCACCGAGCCCGAGATCCGTCGGATCATGCGGGAGAACGCGCGCCAACTGGTGCACGCACCGGCGTAGGCGCGGGGCCGACCGCATCGCCGGGATCGACGCTGTCGACGCCTTCGTCCCGTTCCGCATCGATCCCCACCCCGATCACGATCAGCACGGGCAGCAGGGTCGCCGCCATCATCGCGGTCACCTGGACCCCGGAGTCGTTCAGCACGGTCGCGAGCGTCACGAGCAGGCCGAAGCAGACAAGCCCGGGTCCCAACGTGGGGATCCGTCGGAACGCGCGCGCCAGGAGATCGCTCCGACGCCACGCGAGGAGGAGACCGATCACCACGCTGAGGACCAACAGCAGCAATGCGGTGTTCGAGAACGTGTGGAACATCAGGCCGGCCTTGCGGCCGACGACGGTGAAGAAGCTGCCGAAGCCGTCCGATCCGATCTTCTCGAAGAGTCGGCCGACGTGGGTGCGTTCGTCGGCGGGTCGAGCGAGGTCGACGAACCCGGCCACGAGTCCTGCACCCACCAGGACGCCGACCAAGGTGAGCATTGCCCGCAGCCGGATGCGGCGACCGGACCGCAGGAGCCACCAGAGTGCGATCGTGGGCCCGAGGCTCAGTCCACCGCCGAAGTCCTGACCGAACATCGGGGCAGCCACCACGAGGAACGTCACGATGAGCACCGCGTATCCGATGTTCGGGCCGCGACGCGGTGCGCGGTCGGGCAAAAGGACCGCGAACAGCAGGGCCGACGCGCAGAGTTGGGCCGACGCGTTGTTCCCGATCCCGGCAAGTCGGATCCCGACCGTCGGCGAATACCCGAACACCGTGTTCAGCTGGAGGTGCGCACCGGTGACGAGATCGACGGTATGCAGCCCGATGATCATGGCGAGCGCGATGAGGATCGGGTCGACGAGCCGGGCGCGTCCGAAACCGATCGCGATCGCCGCGAAGCCAAGCGCGATCAGGGTGACGAGCGTGAAGTACGTGCCGGTGCCCCATCGGTACGCCGGGAATGCACCCATGACAAAGGTCGCGGTCACGTAGCCGAGGAACGCCAATGAACCCGAGCGCAGCAACACCCGGAACCAGCTGCGGCGGTAGTACCCGAATCCGAAGATGGAGAAGACGACCAGCACGATGGTGATGGTCACCAGGGTCGCAGTCGTCTTGCCGATGGTCGCGTCGCGGAACTGCGACCCTCGGTCGAGCTGGATGAGGGTGTCGAGCCGGTCGCGGTACGGCGACGCGCCGGTGCTCACGCGCGCGGCGCGGCCTTCCATGGAGCTCGGTGGGTCGATCCCGACGAGCTGCAGGATGGTCGGCGCGACGTCGACGATCTGTACGAACCCGGCCCGGCGGGTGGTCGACGACTCCATGAGTCCCGGGGTGATGCCGGGCGCGTGGATCGCGGCGACCGTGAGCGTGCGCGCGCGGGCCGTGTGGTACGGCGCCAGGACCACGACGGCGTCGCGGCTGAGGTCGACCCGTTGCAGCAGGCGCCCGACCAGATCGTCGGTCGCTCGCATCGCCGCCGCGTGTTGGAGCGCACGCTGGCGAGCGAACGCGACGCTGCGGTACTCGTCGGCGCGGGCGAGATCCGAGGCTTCGACGAGAACGACCTGGCGCCGGCTCTGGAAGTCGGTCGGGAAGTGGGAGACCGCAGCTGCGATGTCGAGGCGGCGGCCGAACGGCGCGGTCGCGTCCTTGGTCACGATGTCGGTCACGGTGCCGGGCACG
>JBDUBS010000107.1:0-13534 GCA_040003875.1 Acidimicrobiia bacterium
GCGACTCGGGCTACGGATGTATCCCGAGCCAGGTGCTCGTGACCAACGGCGGGAAGCACGCGGTCTACAACACGTTCCAAACCCTGCTCGACCCTGGCGACGAGGTCTTGCTCCCCGCGCCGTACTGGACCACCTACCCCGAGGCCATCGCGCTTGCGGGTGGCCAGGAGATCGTCCTGCCGACGACGGCCGAGGCCGGCTTCCGGGTCACCGTCGACCAGCTCGAGGCGGCGCGGACACCGAACACCAAGGTGCTGCTCTTCGTCTCGCCGTCGAACCCGACCGGCGCGGTGTATCCCGAGTCCGAGGTCGAGGCGATCGGCAAGTGGGCGGTCGAACACAACATCTGGGTCGTCACCGACGAGATCTACGAGCACCTCACCTTCGGCGCGCACGAGTTCACCTCGATGCCGGCGATCGTCCCTTCGCTCGCCGACCGGTGTGTCGTCGTCAACGGAGTCGCCAAGACCTACGCGATGACCGGTTGGCGCGTCGGCTGGATGATCGGTCCCGAAGATGTGATCGTCGCCGCGACCAACCTCCAGTCGCACTCCACGTCGAACGTGAACAACGTCGCGCAGCGCGCCGCGCTCGCGGCGGTCTCCGGTGATTTGTCGGCCGTCGCGATGATGCGCGACGTGTTCGAGCGGCGGGGTAAGACGATGCACTCGATGCTGAGTGCAATCCCTGGCGTCGTCTGTCCCGAACCGCAGGGCGCGTTCTACTGCTTCCCGAGTTTCGAGGGCGCGTTGGGTCGAGAACTCGGCGGCCGGATGGTCGCCTCGACGCTCGACTTCGCCGAGGTGCTGCTCGACGTCGCCAAGGTCGCCATCGTCCCGGGGGAGGCGTTCGGTGCTCCGGGGTACGCACGCCTGTCGTTCGCACTCGGCGACGACGACCTCGAAGAGGGCGTCCGTCGCATCGCCGAGTTCCTCGCCTGAGGAGCGGTAGGAAAACGTGAGCGACGCCGTCGTACCGATGTTCGTCATGCCAAGAGGGGAAAAGCAGTGAGTCAACGCGTCCTGGTCACCGAAGTGCTGGCCGATCGTGGCCTCGACCACATGCGGGCCGCGGGCCTGGAGGTCGACGTCCAACTGGGGCTGTCGCCCGAGGAACTGAGCGCCGCCATCCCTGGTGCGGCGGCACTCGTGATCCGCAGCGCCACGCAGGTGACCGCCGAGGTCCTTGCCGCCGGGGCGGACCTGGTCGTCGTCGGTCGTGCGGGAATCGGACTCGACAACGTCGATGTGGCCGCGGCCACCCAGCGCGGCGTCATGGTCGTGAACGCGCCGCAGTCGAACGTCATCTCGGCCGCCGAGCAGGCGGTGGCCCTGCTCCTCTCACAGGCTCGCAACATTCCACAGGCCGACCGCGACTTGAAGGCGGGCAAGTGGAACCGGTCGCGCTGGACCGGGGTCGAACTGCACGGCAAGACGCTCGGCGTTGTCGGCCTGGGTCGCGTCGGCGTGCTCGTCGCGCAGCGTTGCTTGGCGTTCGGCATGCACCTCGTCGCCTACGACCCGTACGTGAGCGAGGAACGGGCCCGCCAGCTCGGGGTCGTTCTCGAGCCGGATCTCGAACGCCTGGTTGCGTCCGCCGACTTCATCACGATCCACCTCCCGAAGACGCCCGAGACGCTCGGACTGTTCGACGCTGCGCTGCTGGCCAAGGCCAAGCCCGGACTCCGGCTCGTGAACACTGCGCGCGGCGGGATCGTCGACGAAGCCGCGCTGGCCGACGCGTTGCGTGACGGTCCCCTCGGCGGCGCTGCGCTCGACGTGTTCGCGACCGAGCCCACGACCGAGTCACCGCTGTTCGGCCTCGAGAACGTGGTCGTCACCCCGCACCTCGGCGCGTCGACCAACGAGGCACAGGACAAGGCGGGACAGACCATCGCCGAGATGGTGGTGCTTGGCCTGGCCGGCGAGTTCGTACCTTTCGCGGTCAACCTCGCGGCGATCGCGGCGAACGCCACGGTCGCTCCCTTCCTCCCACTGGTCGAACGTCTCGGTCAGCTCTTCACCGGTCTCGCCGGGGGAGTGGTCGAGCGGCTCGAGGTCTCGTTCGAGGGTCAGATCGCCGACTACGACTGCAAGGTGCTCACGCTGGCGGCGCTCAAGGGCGTGCTCGGTCCGGTGGTCGACGAGCCGGTGAGTTTCGTGAACGCGCCGGCCATCGCCAAGGAGCGCGGGCTCGACGTGCGCGAGGCGAAGCTGGCGGCGACCCACGATTACGTGAACCTGGTGGAACTCCGGGGGACGTACCGCGGCCGGGAGACCCACGTCGCCGGAACGTTGTACGGCAAGCAGGGATCGCCTCGGATCGTCGGGATCGACGATCACGTCATCGACGTTCCGCCCTCCGCCCATATGGTCGTGGTGCGGAACTCCGACGTCCCGGGGATCATCGGCAAGGTCGGCATGATCCTCGGTGACGCCAAGGTCAACATCGACGACATGGTGGTGGGCCGGACCAACTCCGGCCAGGCGGCGCTCATGGCGCTGTCGACCACCACGCCGGTCACCGACGACGTGATCGCGGCCCTGCGCGCCGAGGACGGCATCCTCGACGCGCGGGCCATCGAACTCGGCTAGCCGGCGCGCTGCGCCTTCAGAAGGTCGCGGATCTCGGCGAGGAGGTCGGCTTCACTCGGGCCGTCTTCCGCCTGGACCACACCCCGTAGGGCCTGGGCCTTCTCGTATGCCTTGACGACGAGAAACAGCACGGCACCAATGATGAGGAAGCTCACCACCGTGTTGACGAAGTCGCCGATCCCAATCTTGGCATCGCCGATGTTGATGACCACGTCGCTGAACGACGGCTTGCCCACGATCGCCGCGATGATGGGGGTGACGATGTACGCCACGAATCCGTCCACGACCGTCTTGAAGGCGCCGGCAAGGATGAACGCGACCGCAATGGTCACGAGGTCGCCCTTCATGATGAAACTCTTGAAATCGTCGATCAGGTTCTTCACGCGGTCTCCTCTGGTGGGCGGTCGTGGACAGCGCAGAGTAGATCGTCCACGCGGGAAGAGGAAGGAGTTGGCGCTCAGCGTTTTGCTGCGCGCAGACCGTCGTGTTCGGCGGCGGCGGGATCCGCGTAACACGCGTCGGCGTGTGTGCGTTCGTACGCGAAGCTGCCGGGCCGGTGGAAGATCCCACTCGAGCGCTTGCCCTTGATGGGATGGGTGACCGGGCAGTTGCCACCCGCGTCGGGCTCGACACTTGCGGGCGCGCTGGTCGTCGCGGTCGGGGTCGCAGTGGCAGTTGCGGGGATCGGGCGCGGCGGCATCGGGAACGGTTGCGCGCGGTAGCTCACACCCCCGGTGTCGGGCGTGCGCTGCGCCAGGTACTTCCACGCCGCGTAGGCCAGTCCGGCGACCATGCCGACGATCGCACCGCGCCGAATCAGAGGACTCACTCCGCCATTGTCGCACGGCGGATCGGAAATGACGTTGACCCCACGATCGATCCGTGCGAGACTGGCATTTCTATGTTGTGCGTTTCGCGTATCCAGAACCTGCTCCTTACGTAGGGGCGAGCGCCAAGAGGCCGCTCGCCGTCACCCTCTCGTGCCTTCGGGCCGGGAGGGTTTTTGTTTGCCGATTTTCGTCACGACCGGACACCGAACCCGAACACAACTCCAGAGAGGGAACCCGATGGACAGGGTGCTGATCTTCGATACGACACTGCGGGACGGCGAGCAGTCGCCCGGCATCGCGCTCGACGTGGGCGAGAAGCTCGAGATCGCAGAACAGCTTTCGCGCCTCGGTGTCGACATCATCGAAGCGGGATTCCCGATCGCCAGCGACGGCGACTTCGAGGCGGTCGAGGCCATCGCGAAGTCGGTGAAGGGTCCGATCATCGCGGGGCTGTCACGTACGGGGTTCAAGGACATCGACCGAGCGTGGGAGGCGGTCCGTCACGCCGAGCGCAACCGGATCCACGTGTTCATCGCAACGTCCGAGATTCACATGGTGAAGAAGCTCCGAATGACGCGTGACCAGGTGAAGGCCGAGGTTGCAGCCGGAGTCGCCCGGGCCAAGTCGTACACCGCCGACATCGAGTACTCGCCGGAGGACGCGTTCCGATCGGATCCGGAGTTCATGGTCGAGGTCTGTCAGATCGCGGTCGACCACGGTGCCACGACACTGAACATCCCTGACACGGTCGGCTTCGGGGTGCCCGAGGACTTCGGGAAGTTGATCGCCTACGTGATCGACACCGTGAAGGGGGAATATGTCGTCTCGACCCACTGCCACAACGACTTGGGTCTCGCCGTCGCCAACTCCTTGGCCGGAGTCGCCAATGGTGCACGCCAGGTGGAATGTGCGATCAACGGGTTGGGAGAGCGGGCCGGCAACGCCGCGCTCGAAGAGGTCGTCATGGCGATCAAGACCCGCAGCGACTATTTCCGGGGCCTCGACACCGGCATCAAGTCCGAGGAGTTGTCGCGTGCGTCTCGCCTGGTGTCGCGGTTGACGGGGTACCCGGTGCAGTTCAACAAGGCCATCGTCGGTCGCAACGCGTTCGCGCATGAGGCGGGTATCCATCAGCACGGTGTGCTCGCCGATCCCGAGACCTACGAGATCATGGATGCCGGTGCGGTGGGCCAGGAAGCAGCACAGATCGTGCTCGGCAAGCACTCCGGTCGCCACGCCTTCGCCGATTCCATGGAGAAGATCGGTCTGCACCTGCAGGGCGACGCGTTGAACCAGGCGTTCATGCGCTTCAAGGAACTCGCCGACCGCAAGGTCCGGATCACCGAGGCCGACCTCGAGGCGATCGTGGCCGAGGAACTCGGCACCGGCATCGTGCACCGGTTCTCGATCGTGAGCCTCGACGTGCGCGGCGGCACGCTCGCGACGCCGAGCGCCGACGTCGTGCTGACCGATGGAGACACGAAGGTGGACGGTCACGGCGAGGGCAACGGCATGATCGATGCGGTGATTGCCGCCATCGCGGCGGCCACCGGCGTGCGCGGCACGTTGAACGAGTTCCACGTGTCGTCGGTGACCGGCGGTGGTGACGCACTCGGCGACGTCGTGCTCCAGTTGGACGTCGACGGGGTCCGAGCGAGCGGGCGCGGGGTCTCCACCGACGTGGTGGAGGCGTCGGCCCGTGCGTACGTGGCCGCCGTGAACAAGATCGTGCGGCTGCGCGATCGGCCGGAGGTGCGCGAACGCGTCGTCGGACCATGACCGTCGCCGAGAACCGCTGGGTCAACGCCGAGCACGCTCGGGCCTACCTCGCGACGAGGGAGTCCATCCCGTACCAGGCCGAGAGCATGGTGGTCCTGGCCGAGTTCCTACCGACCACGGTCCGGCGCGTGCTCGACCTCGGGACCGGTGACGGCATCACGATGGCCCTCGTCCGCGAGTTGCGGCCGGCCGCCACCGGCGTCGCGGTCGACTTCACCGAGGAGATGCTCGGGCGTGCGCGGGCGCGTTTCGAGGGGGAGCCGATCGAGGTCGTGCGCCACGACCTCGACGAGCCGCTACCGGGCGAGTGGGGCGCCTTCGACCTCGTCGTGAGCAGCTACGCCATCCATCACCTGTCCGACGGACGCAAGCGGGCGCTCTACGGGGAGGTCTTCGACCGCCTCGAACCCGGCGGAGCCTTCTTCAACCTCGAACACGTCGCGTCGCCGACGCCCGAACTGCACGTCGACTTCCTCCGCGCGCTCGGACGGACTCCCGAGACCGACGATCCGTCGAACCAGCTCGCACCCCTCGACGAGCAACTCGGTTGGCTCCGCGCCATCGGCTTCGCCCAGGTCGACTGCCACTGGAAATGGCGTGAACTCGCCCTGTTCGGGGGCGTGACGAGATGCTGAAGTCGGCCTGACGAAGCCGCCTCGGCCGTTCCCGAGCCGGAGAGCCCGAAATCCAGTTAAAGGTTCGGTTGCCTCCCGACCGATACCTGATCTGGGTATTGGCTGACTGGGAGGTAATCGCAATGAACTACCACGAGTTCCTCACGTATCTCTTCGACCGGGATCAGACCCGGGAACTGGCCGTCGAACTCGGCGTCGCAGTCGACGACGCGCTCCACCGCGAGCGCGCGCTCGTCCAGATCCCCGCCTGACCGAGGCGGCACCGACCGCCTCCGGGCGAGTGGCAGGATCATCCACGTGACCACGCCCTCGGTGCTGCCACCCTCAGGTTGGTACGTCGATCCTTGGCACATCGCGCAATGGCGGTGGTGGGACGGCCACTCATGGACCGGCTACACCGATCATTGGTACGGCAGCGCGTTCGGCGTTGCCGCGGCACCGATCGCGCCCGTCGACGACAGCCGGCCGATCCGGGCCGGGTGGTTGGCCGTGGGCGGCGTGGTCGTCGGCATCGGCCTGTCGGTACTCGTCTACCTCGTGCGGCTGTGGTCGGGCATCGCTCCCGGCAATCCACTGGTCGCGCTGGCGGCGCAGTTCGGGCTGTGGACGGGCTTGTTCGGCGCCTGCGTCATCGCGGTCCGCACACACGGCACCGGATCGCTGCGCGACCTCGGGTTCCGGGTCCAGTGGGTCGACCTCGCGCTGGGTCTCGGGTTCGGCATCGCGGCGCTCATCGGGGTCTCGATCATCGCCCGACTGCTCTTGGCGTTGGGTGTCGAACCACACCGCAGCTCACTGGTGGACCCGCTCCGGCGGGGTCCGCTCACGGTTGTCGTCATCGTGTTCATCGCGGCGATCGGGGCGCCGTTCGTGGAGGAGCTGTTCTTCCGCGGTCTCGTCATGAGCGGGCTGGTGAGCCGATGGGGCGCACCCATCGGCATCATCGCACAGGCGATCCTCTTCGGTCTGGTGCATCTCGTACCGACGGACGCTCGGGGCAACCTCGGCGTCTTCCTGATCATCGCGCCCGTCGGCGCGGTCCTCGGGACGCTCCGCTACGGCTTCAAGCGTCTCGGCCCGGGCATGTTCACCCACGCCGTCTACAACGCGATCATCGTCACGGTGGCGCTGACCCGTTGATGATCCAGGCGCGCGCTGGCGAGCAGGTCACCTCAACGTGGGCTATCGGGTCGACGGGAAGTAACTCGGACGCGTCGCCTCGAAGTCGCCGATCACGTCGACGAGCTTCTCGGTGAGGCCGATGTCGTCGAGTCCCTCGAGCAGCCGGTGCTGGGTGTATTCGTCGAGCACGAAGGGTTCGTCGAGTCCGATCGCCGGTACCGCGACCCGACGGTCGACGACGTCGATCACGATCTCGATTGCGGCGTCGTCCTCGATCGCCGCCATGATCGTGCGGACGATCGGCTCCGGCAGGGTCACCGGTACGAGACCGCCCTTCAGCGCGTTGTTGCGGAAGATATCGGCAAAGCGCGACGAGATCACGGCGCGGAAGCCGTAGTCCTGCAACGCCCAAACCGCGTGTTCGCGTGAGGACCCGGTGCCGAAGTTCGGTCCGGCGACGAGGATGCGCGCATCGGCGTAGCGGTCCTGATTGAGGACGAAGTCGGAGCGTTCGCGCCACTCCGAGAACAGCCCGGCACCGAAGCCGGTGCGTTCGACCCGCTTCAGCCACTCGGAGGGGATGATCTGGTCGGTGTCGACGTCGGACCGGTCGAGCGGTACGCCCGAGGCGACGATCTCACGAACGGCCTGCATCAGTGCTCCAAGTCCTCGGGCGTGGCGAAATGCCCGGCGATGGCGGTGGCCGCGGCGACTGCCGGAGAAACCAGGTGGGTGCGCCCACCTTGCCCCTGGCGTCCTTCGAAGTTCCGGTTGCTCGTGCTCGCGCAGCGTTCGCCGGCGGTGAGCTTGTCGGGGTTCATGGCGAGACACATCGAGCAGCCCGGCTCGCGCCAGTCGAACCCGGCGGCCCGGAACACGTCGTGCAGTCCTTCGGCCTCGGCCTGGGCCTTGACCGCGAACGATCCGGGGACCACCAGGGTGCGGACGCCGGCCTTCACCGTGCGCCCGGACGCGACCGCCGCCGCGGCGCGCAGGTCTTCGATGCGCGAGTTCGTGCACGAACCGATGAACACGGTGTCCACGGCGATGCTCCGCACCGGCGTGCCCGCCTTCAGGCCCATGTACTGGAGCGCGCGAGTCGCCGACTCCTGATCGCTCGCCGACGCCAACGATGCCGGGTCGGGGACCACATCGTCGATCGGCACGCTCTGGGCCGGATTGGTACCCCACGTGACGAATGGGCGCAGCGTGCTCGCGTCGATCACGACTTCGCGGTCGAACCCGGCATCGTCGTCGGTCACGAGCGATCGCCAATCCGCCACCGCGGCGTCCCAGTCGGCGCCGCTCGGCGCGAACGGCCGCCCCTTCAGGTACTCGAACGTGGTCTCGTCGGGCGCGATCAGCCCCGCCCGGGCGCCGGCCTCGATCGACATGTTGCAGACGGTCATCCGGCCTTCCATCGATAGGGCCCTGATCGCGGCCCCGCGGTACTCGATGACCGAACCGATGCCGCCACCCGTGCCGATCCGTCCGATGATGGCGAGGACGAGGTCCTTTGCGGTGACGTCGGCGGGCAGAGACCCCTCGACGGTGATCGCCATGGTGCCCGGTCGCTGTTGCGGCAGCGTCTGGGTGGCGAGCACGTGCTCGACCTCGCTGGTCCCGATGCCGAACGCGAGGGCACCGAAGGCGCCGTGGGTCGAGGTGTGGCTGTCGCCGCAGACGATCGTCATGCCCGGCTGGGTCAGTCCCTGCTCGGGGCCGATGATGTGGACGATGCCCTGGCCGGGGTCGCCCATCCCGTAGAGCTTCACGCCGAACTCGGAGCAGTTGGCGTCGAGGACCTCGATCTGGCGGCGCGAGACCGGGTCGGTGATCCCCAGTTCGAGGCCCGACGTCGGCACGTTGTGGTCCATCGTCGCGACGGTCAGCTCGGGTCGACGGACGCCACGGTGGTTGAGCCGCAGGCCTTCGAAGGCCTGGGGTGACGTCACCTCGTGGATCAGATGGAGGTCGATGTACAACAGGTCGGGCTCGCCCTCGGCCCGCCGGACCACGTGGCGCTCCCAGACCTTTTCGCTCAGCGTTTGACCCATGCCGGCCGTTCACTCCTCGGTTCGTCAGGGATCAGAAGCTTACGGCGCGCACCTCCGCGCTCCGGGCTCGAAAATGCCCAGGCGTCGGCCCGTTTGCGAGGCGAAGTTCGGAACGCGTTCCTTCACCTGCTCGAAACACACTCGAAACCCGTCATCCCTACGTTGGCCCGCATGGATGTCGTCTTACTGCGTTGGCCCGAAGAATCGACGCGCCGCACCGAACTCGAGCAGGAGGCTCGGCCGCGTCTGTTGCTCGTCGAGCCGGGTGAGCCTCCGCCGAACTGTCACGATCCGCTCGAGGACTGGATCCGGCTCCCGGCCGACGATCAGGACGTCCGGGCTCGCCTGTCGGCGCTCGTGACCCGCTCGGGGGAGGAGCCCCCCCGACTCGACGACGACGGCCTCTTGTGGTTCCGGGGGAGTTGGGTGTCACTCTCGCCGGTGGAGCAAGCCCTGGCCGATCCACTGATCGAGCGCTTCGGCGCCGTCGCCGGCCGGGAGACGCTCCGACGCCGCGCGTGGCCGGACGGGTTGCCGTCTCGCAACGCGCTGGATGTGCACATGGTCAGGTTGCGGCGCCGGATTGCGGCACTCGCACTCGAGGTGAGGACGGTCCGTTCCCGCGGGTATCTCTTGCAAGCTGTCGACGCGACCCAGTGACCGCGACCGAGGTCCTGCGTGACGTCCTCGTCATCCTGATCGCGGCCAAGATCGCGGCCGAGATCGCGGAACGCATCAACATTCCCGCCGTCGTCGGCGAAATCGTGGCCGGCGTCATCATCGGGCCGTCACTCCTCGGGTTGGTGGGGTCCTCCAGCGCGCTCGACGTGCTCGCCGAACTCGGCGTGATCCTGCTCCTCTTGCAGGTCGGTATGGAGATGGATATCGACGATCTCGCCGCCGTGGGTCGAGCCTCGGTGTCGGTGGCGGCGCTCGGGGTGGTCCTGCCACTCGTGAGCGGCTACGCGGCCGGGATCGCGCTCGGGTACAACTCGAACACCGCGTTGTTCCTGGGGGCAGCTCTCGCCGCGACCAGCGTCGGGATCACGGCGCGGGTGTTCAGCGATTTGGGAGCACTGGCCACGGTGGAGGCGCGGACCGTGTTGGGTGCGGCCGTCGCCGATGACGTGCTCGGTCTCGTGTTACTCACCATCGTGGTCAAGATCGTCGGCGACGGCGGCGTCTCGGTCGGAACCGTCGCGTCCACGGTGCTGCTCGCGATCGGGTTCCTCGTCGTGACCGCCGTCCTCGGCGGTCGGCTCGGGACGGTGTTGTTCCGATTCATCCAGCGGCGTTCGCGATCCGCGGGCACGCTGGTGGCATTGGCGCTCGCATTCGCGCTGGCGTTCGCCGAGCTGGCCGACGTGGCGAAGCTGGCACCGATCGTGGGGGCCTTCGTGGCCGGTCTCGCGCTCTCCCGGTCGGAGTCGCGTGAACGAATCGCTCGCGACCTCACCCCGGTCGGCCACCTGTTCATCCCCGTCTTCTTCCTCCAGATCGGAATCGCCGCGCAGGTCGAACGCTTCGTCGATCCGAGCGTGCTCGGCGTGGCCGGGGTGCTCGTGGTCGTCGCACTGGTGGGAAAGCTGGTGTCTGCGATCGCCGTGTTGAATGCCCCCGGCGACAAGCTGTTGATCGGCATCGGAATGATCCCTCGGGGCGAGGTCGGTTTGATCTTCGCGACGATCGGACTCACGAACCACGTCCTCGGGCGTGATTTGTACGCCGCGTTGCTGCTCGTCGTCCTGGTGACGACCCTGATGGCGCCGCCGTTGCTCCGAATGCGGTTGCGGACGCTGCGCGGTGCCGCTCGGAGCGAGTCGGTCGACCCGATGCCGGCGTCGGGCTGGCTCTGGGTGGACGATGGGGTGGTCGACCTCGCCGCGAACCCGCCGGGAGAAGTCCAAACGATCGTGGCGCTCGATGCTGCATTGTTCATCTCGGGAGGAGCCCGACCGGGGCCGCGCCTGGTGACGTGGTTGTCGTTGGGCGATCCGGCGCCATGGAATGCAGAGACGACGACCCGGCTGGTCGAGGTCCTCGTGCGTGGCAACGACCGGGGCTGGCGTTTCCTGGACACCTCAGGGGTGCTCGTGCGCTCGTTGCCGGAGGTCGCCGAGGCGGTCGACCGTTGGCACCGGGACCCGGAACTCGTCGATCCCACCCGCGTGGTGCGGTTCGGTACGATCGACGCGCTCCAGCGGCTCGTCCAGGACGATTCGGGTGCCGCGGCGGTCCACTCCAGACTCCGTCACCCCGATCGGGTCGTGCTGGCGGCGCTCGTGATCGACCTGGCGGGCGAGCACCGGCCGGTCGAGTTGGTGCGTTCCTTGGTCGAGCGGTTCGATCTCGACCAGCAGGCGCACGACGAACTCCTGGTGCTCTCCGCCGACCACGGCGTCCTGCGCGGCATCTCGTCGCGTCGCGACGGTCTGGCCGAGGCGTCGGTCCTCGGGCTCACCGCGCACCTGGCGTCGCGAGATATCGCCCGTGCGCTCTACCTGCTCGACCTTGCCATCGGCTCGCTGAGTCCGGTCGAACGGGATCGGATCGACACCCTGGTCGCGCGGGTCATCGCG
Organism: Acidimicrobiia bacterium; assembly: GCA_040003875.1. Classification (GTDB taxonomy): domain Bacteria; phylum Actinomycetota; class Acidimicrobiia; order IMCC26256; family JAENVU01; genus JAENVU01. Next base: position 11,597 of record JBDUBS010000107.1, read on the forward strand.
ACGTTCGACGAGCTCGACGCGAGCGGATCCGGCGACGCGTTCTCGACGCGTCGGGACGAGGCGATCCGCCTGGCCGGGAACGAAACCCGGCTCGTCGACCGCATCGAGCATGCACCATGGCCGTATCTGCTGGCTGAACTGCCCGAGCGGGTGGTCCAGCACGCGCGACTGCTCGAGCCGAGGCCCGAGCGACGGGAAGTGCGAGTCGACTTCGCGACGACGGCGAGTCGGACGCTGACGATCGACGTCGTCGCGCGTGACCAGCCTGGACTCCTGGCCGCAGTCACGAATGTGTTCGCCAACTTCGAACTCGACGTGCTCAGCGCCCGGGTGGCGACGTGGGGCGACGGTTCCGCGCTCGAAACGTTCACGGTGGAGCCTCGGCCCGGTGTCGATTCGATCGCCGAGACGACGCTCGGTGATGCCATCTGCCAGCAGCTCGGGAGGGCGATGGAATCGGCACCGCTTCCGGACGCCGCCGTCGCGTTCGACGACGCCGGTTCGCCCTGGTACACGATCTGCGAGGTGCGCCACGTCGACCGGCCCGGACTGCTGGCAATCGTCACGGCCGCGCTCGCGGCGTCGGGCGCGAGCGTGCACGCCGCCGAGTTGGCGGCTCGCGATGGAATGGCGATCGACCAGTTCTCGCTCACCAATCGTGACGGAGGGAAGCTTCGCAGGGCCGAGAAGGAATCGATCCGAGATGCGATCCTCGAGGGTCGCCAGCCCAGTTCACGGATCGGTCGACTGACCCGACGCCGCGGTTAGAGCGGGCGGATCGCGACGACTTCGACGCTCACCTGGGCGCGTTTCGGCGTGTCGTAGATGGTCGTCTCGCCGGCCCGCTTGCCCTCGAGCGCCTGCCCGAGCGGCGAACTGGTCGAGAGCACGTCGTAGGTGTCGTTGCGTTCCTCGATCGAGCCGATCAGGTACGACTGGGTCTCGTCGTCGCCGTCGATCCGGATCTCCACGATGGTCCCGGCCTCGACGACGTCGCCCGACGCGCCGTCGACGATCTCGGCGTCGCGCAGCATCGCCTCCAGCTGACGGACCCGAGCCTCGTTGAGGCCCTGTTCGTTCTTCGCCGCGTCGTAGTCGGCGTTCTCCTTGAGGTCGCCCAGTTCCCGAGCCCGCTCGATCCGTTCGGCGATCTCGAACCGCAGCGGGCCCGACCGGTGGGTCACCTCGGCGACCAGCCGTTCGTGAGCGGTGGCGGACAACTGGGTCGGTTCCATTGCTGCGAGGGTATCCGCAGGCCGACGTCCGGGCCGCTTCCATGACCGGCCGATAGCGTGTCCGGGAATCTCGGACGGTCGGTAGCGCGAATCCCACCGCAGCCCGTCGGGTCCGGCTGCTAGCCTCGCCGGGCTATGTCGTCACGACGCATCGTCATCATTCCCTGAGCGGACGCCGCCTCGGCGTTCGCTCTCGACCGTCCACTTCGGTGGGCGGTTTTTCGTTGTGAGGGCCCTGACCAAATCGCGTTTCCGCGAACGCCTGACGAACGCGGAACCCACCAGAGGAGTACGGGTGGTCCATCGGATCGGCATCATCGGCGGTGACGGGATCGGTCCCGAAGTCGTGGCCGAGGCACTCAAAGTCGTCGATGCGGCCGGTGTCGCGTATGAACCCACATCGTACGACCTCGGTGGCGTCCGTTACCTCGCCACCGGCGAAGTGCTCCCCGATTCGGTGCTCGCCGAACTGCGTGGCTTCGACGCGATCCTCCTGGGCGCAGTCGGCACGCCGGACGTCCCGCCCGGGGTGCTCGAGCGCGGGTTGCTGCTCAAGATGCGTTTCGCGTTGGATCTGTACGTGAACCACCGCCCGTTCCTCGCTCCGCCGAGTGGCCTGAATGACGGCGTCGACATGATCGTGATCCGCGAGAACACCGAGGGCACCTACGCCGGTGAGGGCGGCTTCCTCCGGAAGGACACG
>JBDUBS010000142.1:0-3976 GCA_040003875.1 Acidimicrobiia bacterium
CGGGCAGGATGCCGCGCACCGCGTCGCACGCCTTGGCCTTGATCGTCTGCTTGTAGACGAAGTCGGAGTCACCGGGATCCTTCGGATACCGGTGCCGGGCCCAGTCGAGCAACTTCGGCAGGAGCTGCGAGTAGATCGCGAACAACTGGTCGACTTGTTCGACGTAACGCGCGCCGAGCTTGGACTCCAGGACCTCCGGAGGGCGGTGGTAGCGATAGCGACCGCCGAGCCGGCTGTCGTACTCGATGTAGCGCGTGGACTGTTCCAGGTAGGCCATCAAGCGGCCCCACTCCAACACCTTGGTGAGGAGATTCGATGCCTGCTCACACGCCACGTGCACGCCGCCCAGTTGCGCGACGGAGTCGTCGCCGTACTCGAGGAACACGCGGTCGTAGAGTTGCTCGGCGCGCTTGAGGCCGATACTCGCGTCGACCGACAGGTCGCCGCTGATGTCGAGGTCACCGACGAACTCGTCGAGGAACAGTCGGCGCAAGCTCTTGTCGGAACGTGAGTACCGCGCGAACAGCGCGCCCTTCACGACCTCCGGCAGGTTGACGAGCGCGAAGACAGGTCCGTCGAGGTTGGTGAAGTACGGACGCAGGACGGCCTGTTCTTCGTCGTCGAAGTGCTCCGCCACGTACTGCATCGGATCGGTGAGATTACCGGCGCCGTCGGGACGGGCCGCGGATGCGCCAGGGTCAGATCAGCAACCGGATCGCCGCCGGGCGGATCCGGGCCAGCAGCCGGTCGGTGGTTGGTGCGGGGTGTCCGTCGAGTGCCACGGCCCAGGCTCGATCACCGGTGCCGACCTCCACGATCCGGCCCGACCCGGTCACGATCCGAGGGTGCGGGAGGTGGGCGCCGCTCGGTAGGCGCCGGCGCATCGGACCCCGCTCCCCTGCCCCGAGGGCGTACACCTGGATCTCGAGGCGGCCGTCGCCAGGGTGCCCGCGCGGAACGAGATCGCAGCCGTCGAGATACTGGCCGTTGGCGATCACGACCGTCGTGGCGAGGCCGTCGTAGACGGCGCGGCCGTCGATCACGACGGTCACCGACCGGGCCCGGTGCTGCCGGCGCAGCTTCGCTGGTGGCGTCCCCATCACCGCGACGTTCACCGCGGGGCGGGGTGACGAGTCGACTCCGAACTCGACGGTGAACGCGTCGACCGGCAGTTCGAATCCGCCGGTGTCCGGCTGCGTGTCGGCATGATCGGGATGCAGACCCACGGATCGCGCGAACTCGGACTCGACGGGCGACCACCGCACGAGCGGGGAGAGGCCGTCGGCGCGCACCAGCGCAGCCAACTCGGCGTCCGTGCCGCGCAGGGTCACATCGGCGGCGGCGGTCGTGGGGATACCCCATTCCTCGCCGGGCTTGATCACGCGGGCACGACACTCGACGCGGCGACGACACCGCGGAAGCACGCGTCCGCGGCCTGGTTGGCGATGACACGCGTCTCCGGGCTCGGCGCGGCATCGCCGAGCTGGCGCAGGAGATCGACGACCTGCTTGACGTGCCGGACGAAGTCGCCGCCGGTGAGCTCGTCGTCCTCGTCGAGCACGTCGGCGAGGGACTCACCCGTTGCCCATGCATGCATCGCGTCGGTGAGCCCCGGATCAGGACGGCGCGTCTCGGGCAGCCCGTGGTGCTGCTCGAGCCCGTGCAACTCCCGCCAGGCCTGGTCGAGACTCCGGGCCCGCTGGGAGACGCGACTAGTGGGCCACACCGGTGGTGCGATCGGCTGACCGGAGTCGGGCCCGCGTCGTTCGTAGGTGAAGCACGACATCAGGGAGGCCAACTCCGCCGGGTCGAGTTCGTCGAACACGCCGCGCCGGAGCGCTTCGGCGATGAGGAGATCCGACTCGGAGTACATGCGAGCGAGCATTCCGCCGTCGGGTGTGAGCTGCCAGCCGTCCACGTAGTGCAGCGCTTCGAGCACGCCGAGCACCTGCTCGAACTGGCGGGTCAAACTCTCGGACCGGCCCCGCGTACGCCGCCGCAACCGCGCGGTGTCCTGCTCGAGTCGGTCGGCGGCGATCGCGGCCTTGAGGTGCGCGCCGAGTTGCGGGCAGCCGCCCGCCGCGTGCTCGGCGAGCGCGGCCTCGCGATCCTGGAGCCGGGTGTCGGTCCGCGGCTCGGGATCCCGGAGCCGGGCGTGCACCAGGGCATCGGCGGCGGCGCGACGGAATGTGACGCTGCGGGGGGCGAACGGTTTGGGCAGCTCGATATGGGCGACACGCGTCGGCGGGAGTCGGAAATCGCGCGGGCCGAGCCGGAACACCTCACGGCTCGGACCGAGCATCATGAGTCGGCCACCGCTGCGTCCGCTTTCGTGTTTCAACACAACGGCTCGACCGCCCTTGCGACGCGTGGTCACGATGTCGCCGGGTCGGAGTCCTTCGATCGCGGCTTCGGTCCGACCGCTGCGATCAACGCTCCGACGGGCTTCCTCCACCTCGCGGAGCAGCTCTCGGTACTCCACCAAGTCACCGCGATCGCAGCGCGCCGCGGCGGAGAACTTTTCGATCTGCCGTTCGTTGTGCGCGACGTGCCGCTCGGCGCGCACGACGTCGCGGTCGGTGGTGTACTGCGCGAAGGACAAGCTGAGGAGCCGTTCGGCGGTCTCGCGGCTGTAGCGCGCCACCAGGTTCGTGGCCATGTTGTACGTGGGCCGAAATGACGACGTGAGCGCCGAGGTGCGACGTGACGCGAGTCCGGCCACCTGTTCGAACGGCACGAACGGGCTCCAGCAGGTGACCGCGAACCCGACCGGGTCGATACCCCGGCGGCCCGCCCGCCCGGTGAGCTGCGTGTACTCGCCCGGCGTGAGGAACTCGTGGTGCTCGCCGGTGAACTTCGAGAGCTTCTCGATCACCACGGTGCGAGCCGGCATGTTGATACCGAGTGAGAGGGTTTCGGTGGCGAAGACCACCTTCACCAGCCCAGCCGCGAACGCTTCTTCGACCGCTTCCTTGAGGGGTGGGACCAGACCGGCGTGGTGCGCGGCAATGCCCAGTTCGAAGCCGCTGATCCAGTCGTCGTAGCCGAGCGCGGCGAGATCATGATCGTCGAGGGCGGCGGTGTGGACGTCCGCAATGGCTCGCAGGGCGGCCCGCTCCTCGGCGTTGGTGAGCCTGAGCCCGGCCGCCAGACACTGCCGGACGGCGTCGTCGCACGCTGCGCGGCTGAAGATGAACGCGATCGCCGGGAGCATCGACTGTTCTTGGAGGGTGCCGACCAACTCCGCCCGTCGCGGCGTGGCGAGACGCGTTCGGGGCCGGCCCCGGTCCCGGTCGCGGGCGCTCCCCCGGGCATCGAGGCGCGCGGCCTCCGGGTTCGGTCGGAGTTCGGTGCCCGTCCCGGGCACGAAGGTCGGGAGCAGGTGGATCTCCGGCTGGTGCCGCTCCGCGACCGCGTAGAGGTTGGTCAGTTCGACCGGCCGCTGTTCCTCGATGACTGCCGTCATGTGGCCGCGCACGGTTGCGATCCAGTCGGCCAACTCCTCGGCGTTCGACACGGTCGCCGAGAGACACACGAGACCGACGTCGGGCGGAAGATGGATGATGACCTCCTCCCACACCGCGCCGCGGTAGCGGTTCTGGAGGTAGTGGACCTCGTCGAGGACCACGTACATCAGATCGGTGAGGGTGGCAGATCCTGCGTAGATCATGTTCCGCAGGACCTCGGTGGTCATCACCACGATCGGCGCTTCGCTGTTGACCGAGTTGTCGCCGGTGAGCAGGCCGACGTTCGCGTGGCCGTAAATCCGCGCGAAGTCGCCGTACTTCTGGTTCGACAGTGCCTTCAGCGGTGTGGTGTAGAAGACCTTGCGTCCTGCGGCGAGCGCGCGCTGAACTGCGTATTCGGCGACGAGGGTCTTGCCCGACCCGGTCGGCGCGGCGACGAGCACCGACGTGTCGTCGTCGAGCGCGTCGAACGCACGGCGCTGGTACGGATCGAGATCCACGCCGAGCCC
>JBDUBS010000494.1:0-3958 GCA_040003875.1 Acidimicrobiia bacterium
AGGGTGACCTCGACTACTGGTCCGAGGACATGCTCGATCTCGTCGCGCTGGCGTCGCGCGCCGTCGCGGCGCCCGCCCCCGCGCGCCCGCCCGTCAGGGTCTCGGGAGGGTCGTACTCGAGGTCGTGGTAGTCGACGAGGTGGTGGACGACGTCGTCGAAGTACTGGTGGTGGTCGACGACGTGGTCGAGGTACTCGTCGGGCTGGTCGAACTCGTGCTCGTCGATGGTGACGAGGTGGTCACCGGCAGGGTCGACGATGTCGTCGTGGTCGTGACTGCGGTCTTGTCCTCGGTCGCCTTGCCGATCGCCACGCCGATGCCCGCCCCGGCCAGCAACAGGACGAACGCGATACCCCACACCCCGGCCGGTCTCATGCCGTCCCCACTCTCGGCCCTGCGGACGCCATGTCCATGAAGGCACGCAGCTCACGCGCGACGTCGGGTCCACACGGCTGGTAGAGGATCTCGGTGGTGCCGGCCGCCGCCGTGGCGTCGAGTCGGGCGCGAAGCACCGCGGCCTCGCCGGTCCACGTGAAGCTGGTGAGGCCCTCACCGGAGAGCAGGGCACGGTCGCGTTCGGGCACGTTCACCAGATGATCTTCGTGCGTGGCGAGGTGCCGGAGGTGGACCGGGATGCGTTCGAGTTCCTCGCGCCACTCCGGGCCGCCGGGCAGGGCGTCGACCTGGGCCGGATCCGCCTCGTACATCCCGTGGTACACGACGGTCAGCGCCGGGCCCGCCGCCAGGTACGCACGCGCCGATTCGGGGGACTCTCCCGGGTCGAGGACGGTCCCGAAGGCGAGCAGCGCGCACCAGTCGAACTCGGGGTGGCTCCCGAAGATGGTCATCACACCGTCGCCGAGTTCGTGCGCCACGGCCAGGCCCTTGGGGCCGTTGGCCGCGACCACGATCGGGACCGGCCGGAACGGGAGGTAGCCCTCGGGTGGGATGAGCTTGGCGACCTTGCCCTCGACGATCATCTCCTGGCCGGCGAGGAGTCCCTTCACCTGCGCGATGTACGTGCGGGTCTCGGCCCACGTGAGCGGGCGTTGCCCCATCGTCATGCGCGCCGTGAATCCGGTGCCGATCGCGACTGCGAGCCGTCCCGGCGCCAGTGCGTCGACCGTGGCGATTGCCGCGGCCTGCGCGACGGGATGGCGCAGGTTCGGCACGAGCACGGCCGGGCCGATGCCGATGGTCTCGGTGTGCTCGGCGATGCGGGCAAGGTGGATCCACACGTCGCCGTAGAGCGCGGGCGAGTCGTAGAGCCAGACCCGCTCGTAGCCGATCGACTCGGCGAGCTGCGCGTGCGCGACCACGTCCGGGCCGGGCGGGAACGCACACGAGATCTGCATGGGTGGACTCAACGCAGCTCCTTCGTCGGGCTCATGCCGGTCCACCGAACAACTCGGGGCGACGGTGCGCACCGCTCGGCAAGGTAGATCGGATCTGCTGCTGACGGTCGAGATCGAGTTCGGCGGTGATCGAGCAGTTGTCATCGGGTGCGGTTGCGAGCACGATGCCCCACGGGTCGACGATCATCGACCGACCGTGCCAGTGCAGCTTCTCGGTGCTGCTCCCCCGCTGATTCGGCGCGATCACGAAGACCTGGTTCTCGATCGCGCGCGCCCGGAGCAACGGTTCCCAGTGGTCCTTTCCCGTCGCGGCGGTGAACGCGGACGGGAGCACGACCGCGTTGGCGCCCCGGTCGAGATGCGCGCGGAACAACTCGGGGAAGCGCAGGTCGTAACAGGTGGCCATTCCGATTCGGAGCCCGCCCGCGTCGGCGACCACGACTTCGCTGCCGGCCGTGATGGTGGCGCTCTCGCGGTGGACGGCGCCCAGCACATCGACGTCGAAGAGGTGGATCTTGCGGTAGGTGGCGACGATCTCGCCGTCGTTTCCGATCAGACACGACGTGTTGTGGAAGTGCTCGGGGTCACGGGCGCTGCGCTCGACGATGCTGCCTGCAAGCAGCACGACATCGAGTTGGGCTGCGGTCTCCTGCGCCCAGGTAACGGACCGTCCGTCGAGCGGTTCGGCTCCCTCACGGAGCTCCCGACCGCTTCCCCAGAGGTTGAAGAGTTCGGGGAGGGCCACCACCTCCGCGCCGGCATCGACCGCACCGGCGATCAGATCGGTCGCGACCGCCAGATTGCGCTCCTTGTCCGGCGTCGAGCACATCTGCACCGCGGCCGCTCGCATACCGATCCGACCCTACTGGCCGGGTTCCAGGATTTCGGTGCTGAAATCCCGGGCTATCGGTCGGGAACCGCTGGTTGGAATCGGTGGCACCGCGACGAGGTCAGGCTGGCGGTGCGAGACAGGGGTTGCCGCCGCAGGTGTCGATCAGCACTCCGTTGTATTGGAGGAAGTTCGACTTCTGAAGTTGCGCCGCGGGCGTACGCCTCGGGTACTCGTGCGGGTCGTTGCCGTACGCCGGTTCGCTCGGCGCGATGTTGCCCAACGGCGGCGCGGGGTTGCCGCTGTCCCAGTACACGAGCGCCGAACCGTTCCACGGGAGGAACGACACCGGCGTGATCCCCCAGAAGGGCACGACGTCGGGACTGCGGCCCGGCGCCAGGCCCGGGAGCAGCACCCGGGCGCCAACAGTGCGCGCCGCGACCTCCGCGGTCACGTTGGCCACCTGATGGTCACCGAACGCGAGTTGGAAGAGCACCTGGTGACGCGGCGTGTGCGGGTAGGGGTCGTCGGTCATGTGCTCGGCGTAGCCGTTGGCCTCGGAGCGGTCCCAGAGCATCTGGACGACCGAGAACCAGATCATGCGGTCGAACTCGTCGGGATACGCGGGGTTGAGAATCGCCTTGTACGTCGCGAAGTCGGAACTGCGCTGGAGCAGCGTCGAGTAGTTCATGCCCGGGACACCGAGCACCGAGCGGGTCCAGTCGGTGGCGAGGGCGGTGAGCGCACCACCGAGGATGCCACCCTGACTGTTGCCGTCGTAGAACACGCTGCCGTCGAGCACCGACGTCGAGTTGACACCCAGGCGGAACGCTGCGTTCGACGCGAAGCCCGCCGGGTTCTTCACGAGCCGCGCCAGGAACAACTGGTTCAGGAATCCCTGTTGGGTCCGGTCGGCCACCTTCGGGAAGTTGGACACATCCTGGAGCGTCTGTGCGGCGATGCCGATGTCCTCGTCGGCGAAGCCGCTCCACTTGGTCGCGCAGAACACGAACCGGTGGACGTCGGCCATCGTGCGGACGTTGCCTGCGTTGACCTCATCCTGACTACCGAGGAGTCCGTGGCCGTAGATCGCGCCGCGCGCGGGAGTCACCGGATCGGTGCCGGCGCTCGAGACCGATCGCGGGATGTTACAGATGTACTGCGCGGTGAAGTCGCCGTTGCGAACGGGGAGCGCGTCCGGTCCCGCCCCGGGCGCGTAGTTGAACGCGTGGCCCGGCGAACCGTCGCCGGTCAGATAGTTCGGCACGGTGAACGTCCCGGTGACCCGCCGGTAGATGCGGTCGTCGACGTTGTTCTCGACGTTGGTGACCGTGAAGGCGGCGGCGCCGCTGCCGAGGCCGGCGAACGCCTCGTCGCGAATGTGGAGCATCCGGCCGGCGATGTTCTGCTCGCTGGCGACGGTGAAATCCCACGCCAGGGCCAGCTTCGACCGGTCGACCCCGAAGCGGCCGAGGTCGTTGAACAGCTGTTCGAAGTGTGGACGGCGGGCCTCGATCGCCGGCGTGAACGTGGGCACCGCGTCGCGGTAGAGCGCGAATCCCCGCTCGGCGGGGATCGGGTTGCCGTTGTGGTCGCGCAGGTTGCGCATCGCGACGATGAACCGGTGCCCCTCGGGCAGGTTCTTCGCGACGCGCACGATCAGGGACGGCTGATCGACCGGGTCGGCCTGCGCGTCGAGTTCGGACCAGATCGGCCACTGCTCGCCGGTCGCTGCGTCGATGAGCACGATCGGTTGGTTCGCACCGAGCGACGC
>JBDUBS010000026.1:0-3940 GCA_040003875.1 Acidimicrobiia bacterium
GCGTAGGAGTCGGCGATCTTCTCCTGCACCATCTGGTGCTCGCCGATGATCTTGCCGTGCGACTCGCGACTCAGCGCACGCTCACACATCATGTCGAACGCGAGCTTGCACTGCGCGATGGTGCGCATCGCATGGTGGATGCGACCGCCACCCAGCCGTCGCTGCGCGAGCACCTTGGCGCCGTCCTCCGGTCCGAGCAGGTGATCGAGCGGGACGCGCACCTCGTTGTAGATGATGTGGTTGTGGTTGCGCGGCTCGGGCTGGATCTCGACGCCGGGGGTCTGACGCGGCACCACGAACATGCCGTTGGTACACATCACGAACAGGATGTCGGCGACGCGGCCCGCGCTCGTGAACCACTTCTCACCGTTGATGACCCACTCGTCGCCGTCTTTGGTGGCGTAGGTCTTGAAGAGGTTCGGGTCCGACCCACCCTGGGGCTCGGTCATCGAATACGCGGAGAACATCTCCTGGTCGATGAGCGGTTGCAGCCACCGCTGCTTCTGCTCCTCGGTGCCGTACGCGGCGAGCATCTCCATGTTCCCGGTGTCGGGCGCCGCGGCGCCGAACATCTGCGGCGCGGAGCCGTAGCGGCCGATGACCTCGTTGAGGAGGCCGAGCTTGAGTTGGCCGAACCCAGGCCCGCCGAGTTCCTCGTCGAGGAAGATCGCCCACAAACCTTGGTCCTTCACCTGCTGCTGCAGGCTGCGCACGTAGGCCTTCACCACCGGGTCGGGCGAGCGCACCGCGTACGGGAACACGTAGTCGAGCGGCTCGACCTCTTCGCGACAGAACTCGTCGACCCAGTCCAGCTTCTTCTGGAACTCGGGTTCAGTCGAGAAGTCCCAGCTCATGGTGTTCTCCTTGGTGGGGTCGGTGATCGGGCAGTCGTGGGTGGGGTGCCGCCCGGGTCGACCACGCCGAGCAGACCACACGATGCCACTCGCGTGCCCGACCGCGCCCGTCCGGACGTGCTTCGACGCGCCGCGGCACGTCCGGACGGCTGAACTGTGCCGTTACTACGGGCGTCGGTGCGCCTCGGAGTGGTCCCAGTCGGCGAGGAGGGTACGGATCGCGGTGAGCAGGATCAGAGGCTCGTCCAGCATTGCGTGGTGGCCCGCCTCGGGGATCTCGATGATCGGGGTCACCCGGCCGAGCTGGTCGAACATCGAGGCACCGATGTCATCGGTCACGAGTCCGTACTCCGACTTCAACACTGCGAGGCGGCAGGTGACGTCGTCGAGGTAGGGGAGTGCGATCGACCGCATGCCGGCACCGAACTGTTCGAAGATCCGGCGATCGAACTTCCATTGGTAACCACCGTCCACCGGCGTGAGCGACCGACGCGCGACATGGTCCATCACGTAGTCGAGGTAGTTGGCCTGGCCGGGAACCGTGCGGAAGCGGGCGACCGCTTCGTTGACCGACTCGTAGGTGCGCGGGTGACCGAACGCCTCCCGCAAGTGGTACGCGCCGATCTCGGGATCCGGTTCGGTGACCGGCGAATCGCACACGATGACGCCACTCAACCGGTCGGCGTGGCGGGCAGCAGTCGCGATGGCGACGAATCCGCCCATGCTGTGACCGATCACCACCGGCGGACCGGCGATCGCTCCCGCCTCCGCGACGGCGATCACCTCGTCGGTCCACTGCTCGAGGCTGTACCGCCCGCGGTGGGTGCTGTCGCCGTGGCCCGAGAGGTCGAGGGCGACCACCCGGAACTCGTCGGCGAACGTGGCGGCGACGTGGGTCCACCAATGCGCGTGCGCCCCGCCACCGTGTACGAACACCAGCCCGCGCCGGTCCGGTGCACCCCACGCGAGTGAGTGGATCGGACCGTCGACGTCGACGGTCGCGTCGGCGAAGGGAACGTCGAGCGCCCGGCGGAACCAATCGGGGGAGTCAGGGAGTGGTGTGTACGGGGCTGCGGGCATCGATGCGGAGGCTAGGGGAACCGTTCGGTCAGATCAGGGCCTTGGACGAGACCTCGAACCGGAAGAGTTCCACCGACCGCACGTCGATCGCAGCCATCTGCGTGAGGAACTCGAGGTAGTGCGGCGCCTGGGCGTGGGCATCGTTCTCGGCCTCGGTCGCCCACTCCTCGTACACCCGGATGCGGCCGCGGTCGTGCGGATCGATCCAGAAGCCGTACTCGAGACACCCCGCTTCGGAGCGAGTCTCGGCGACGAACGGATCGACGAGCGCCATCGCCGCGTCGAAGTCGTCCGGATCGATGCGGATCTCTCCCGAGATGACCAGGGCGGGGTGGGTCATGATCATCACTATGGCTGGTCCGCTCACGCTCCTGATGGATGGGGATGGCAACATGCGTGGGTGGGTGATGCGGATGACGTCGACGCGCCGATCCTCGCGGAGGTCGCGCTGGTGCAGTCGTTGGTCGGGGCCGAGCGCGAGATCACCTTCGACGGCGAGGGATGGGACAGTCGGGTCTATCTGGTCGACGCCGGTGCGGCAGTGTTCAAGTTCCCGCGGTCGGAGCCGATTCGAGTGGCGTACCGGCAAGAGGTCGCGGTGCTGCAACTGGTGGAGTCGATGGGGCTGCCGCTCTGGACGCCGCGCGTCCGCTGGGTCGGTCCCGACCTCGCGTACTTCGGGTATGAGGGTATGCGGGGGACCGCGGCCGACCTCAGCCACGCGAGTCAGGCGGGCCGCGCGGCGATCGGGAGTGCGATCGGGCATTTCGCGCGCGAACTGCACACGCTCGACGTCCCAGGAGTGCGGATCGTCGACGTCGAATGTGAAGTCCGGGACTTCCAACGTCAGTGGGGCGATGCCGGTCACGTGACGGCCGAACGGTTTTCGCGGGCCGAGCGATCGCGGCTCGACGCGTTCTACGCGGAGACGATGCCCGCGGAGATGCGTCGACTCGGGGGTGAACTCGTCCTCTGTCACGGCGACCTCGGTCCCTGGAACATCCTGGTCGACGCTGGCGACATCGACGCCGGCGACGTCGAAGCCGGAAACATCGACGCTGGAACCGGGGTGATCGGCGTGATCGACTTCGGCGACGTGTGCCGGTGTGATCGTTCGAAGGACCTCATCGGGATGTACGAGCCCGATGCGCTCGACGCCGCCTTGGATGCCTACCGGTACCTCGGCGATGCTTCGACCCTCCGCGATCGCATCGCAGTTCGGGCCCGAGCGCTGCCGGCCATGGACCTCGTGTTCTTCGCCGGCAAACACGATGACTTCCGCCTGGATCAGTGCATCCAGCGGATCCGCGACCTTCATGCTTGACCCCGGCCATCGTCCCCTCCTGAACCGAGGCGGTACAGGATGGGACAATGGCCGGGTTGGAACCGGCTGGTATCGATCGACGGTCCGTGGGAATCAGGGCTGGGACTCCGTGACCCTGGCATGGCGTTCGACCCCGACCCGCCGCCCGACGAGGAGTCGGGCGAGGACGAACAGCCCGATGCCGTACGCCATGGTCAACAGCAGTGGCCAGAGGATGGGTCCGCTGGCACCGAGGCTCGAGGCGATCAGCGTCCGGGGACCGTAGAACGGGAGCACGTGAGCCACCGGAGACGTCGGCTCGATCGCGAGTTGTAAGCCCACGACGCCGATCAGAACGAGCGTGCCCTCGAGTTCACGCGGCACCGCCGACCCCACGGCGAGACCGAACGGGATCGAGACGAGAGCGACCGCAGCCAGACCCACCAAGGTCAGCGCGGGTCGGGTCGGATGCGACACCACCGTCATCAGCAGGGTGAACGCGCCGGCGATCGCAATCCCCATCGGTGCGAGGAACAGCAGCCGTCCGAACAGCAGCTCGTGGGGTCGGTACCCCGCGAGCACGAGCCGTTGGTCGACCTCGCCGGAGGACAACACCGAGAACAGCGTGGCTCCGGATACCGAGAAGGCGCTGAGACTCGACGTCCTGATCCTTGGGGGTCCTGCCGCTCGCGGTCGATGTCGC
>JBDUBS010000262.1:0-3940 GCA_040003875.1 Acidimicrobiia bacterium
CGCACGTGGAACCGGTTCCGGCGCGCGGTCATCCGGGTGGTGAGCCCGGACACCACGGTGATCGGGAACTCGAGGCCCTTGGCGCCGTGGATGGTCATGATCCGCACCGCGTGGTCGTCGGCCTCGGGAAGGAGCGGCTCGTGGACGCGCGCCATCTCCGACCGTTGCAACTCGGCCCACGCGACGAACGCGACGAGGTCGGCGGACTGCGACGACTCGAACAGGCGGGCCTGGTCGACGAAGAAGCGGATCCGACGCCAACCGTCACGCGCGCGGCGTTCGGCCAGGCCGATGCTCATCACGTGACGCTCTCGAACGATCCATTCGATGAGCGCACTCGGAGCCGTCCACCACCGCGCCGCGCGAAGCGAATCGAGAAATGCGAGTGCGCTCATCACCGGATGGGCAGCGGGGAGGTCGGGACGCGGAGCTGCGAGATCCCACCGGCCTCCGGCGTGGGCGTACGCGACGAGGTCGTCGTCACCACATCCGAGCATCGGCGACCGCAGCGCGGCCACCAACGCCACCGCGTCGGTGCCGTACGCGACCGCACGCAGGACCGACAGAAGGTCCCTGATCTCCTGGGTCTCGTACACCAGTGTGCCGGTCTCGGCTCGGAAGTCGACGCCGCGCTCGCGCAACGCGTCCATGAGTCCCGACAATGACGTGCGGGTCGGCACGAGAATCGCAATGTCCTCCGGCCGGGCCGGACGCCACCCGTCGGGGCCCTCGACCGGCCAGGCGTCGGGTGCGGCCAGGATCGCCGCGACCGCGTCCGCCACCGTATGCGCCTCGAGCTCGCGCAGCGCGCTGGCTCGGAGGTCCTCGTCCTTCGCGTGCGGACCGCCGAGCAAGGTGACGGAATGATCGCCCCCATCGCCATCGCGGTGCGCCGCAAGTGGTTCGTAGCGCGGGCGCCGCCCGGGAATCTCCTCCGCCATGAGCGCACCGAACACATGGTTCACCCAGTCGAGGACCGGCGCGACGGTGCGGAAGTTGGTGGTGAGGCGCACCGACTCACCCGCGAACCGATCTCGGGCCGCGAGGAAGAGCTCGATGTCGGCCCGCCGGAAGCGATAGATCGACTGCTTCGGGTCGCCCACGAAGAAGAGCCGCTCCGGATCGACCGGCACCTCCGCCCAACCCGTCCCCGGCGCGAGGTCGGTGACCGACGCCGCGATCAGGGTGGCCAGCTCGACCTGGATCGGGTCGGTGTCCTGGAACTCGTCGATGAGGAGCCGCGTGTACCGCTGGTGGAGCGACGCCCGGGCCTCGGCGTGGTCCCGGAGGAGCTGTCGCGCGAACACGAGGAGGTCGTGAAACTCGAGCCGACCTTCGCGCCGCCGTTCGTGGGCCGATCGCACGGTGAACCGCGCGACCTCGCCGGCGAGGACGCGCAACACCGCGTCGGCAGTCGCCTCGAAGACCGCGTCGAGCTCGGCTTCGATGCCGCGCACCTGCTCGACGACCTCGGCCTTGGCCTCCTTGCCGCCCCACGCCGCGGCGGCGCCCAGGTTGCCGGCCACCCACGACTTCTTCGACTTCCGCTTGGCGGCGAGATGCCGGACCAGGTCGCGGTCGGAACCATGGGCGAGTACGTGGTGCATGCGGTCGATGTCGTCACGGAATCCGAGGATGCGGGCTGCGAGCTTGTCATCCGCGATCTCCGAGCATCGTCCGAAGATCGGACCGAAGCCGGCGATCGCGATCCGCGCCTTGTCCCGCTCGATCACCGGTTCGAACACCGGGATATCCACGAGCGGGTCGAGGCGGTCCCAGTTGTCGGAGAACACGGCGGCCACTTCCCGCAACGAGGGCACCCGTTCGTGGTCGATGCGCACGTCGAGCAGGCGGGCGAAGGTGATCACCGGCGCGAGGGCGACGGTCGCGAACATGCGGTCGACCTGTTCCTGCCAACGCCGTCCGAACTCGAGGAGGCTCTCCACCTCGTCGAGCACCTCGACGTTCGGCGGGAGTCCCGCCTCCACCGGATGCTCGCCCAGGATGCGCTGCGCGAACGAGTGGACGGTGCCGATCGCGGCGGAGTCGAGCTCGTTGAGCGCGGCCTCCCCGCGTGCCCGGTCGGTCGGATCCGTGGCGGGATCGTGCAGGTGACGTTCGAAGGCTTCGCGGATCCTGGACCGCAGCTCACTCGCGGCGGCCTCGGTGAAGGTGACCGCCGCGATCTCGCGCATCGACACCCCCCGACGCAACACGAGCGACACGACCCGGTCGACCAGTTGTTTGGTCTTCCCCGTGCCGGCACCGGCCTCCACGAACAGCAGCTCGTCGAGACCGTCGTGCGCGATCCGGCGCCGGACTCCCTCGTCGATGAGGTCGCTATTCATTCAGGGGCCTCGATCGCGAGGTCGTGGAACACCTGGAACTCGGGCGCCGACTCCTTGGCGTCGTACTGCGCGCCGCGGTCCACCGGGCACAACTCGTTGTAATCGCAGTACGCACAGTTCTCGTCGGTACCGTGGAACCAACTCGGTTCGCCCGGTGCGGCAGGGAACGTTCCGCCGTCGATCCCGTCGACGATCTGGCCCACCACCTCGCGGAAGCGCGTGGAGGTGCGCTCGTCCAGCTCCACCTCGTCGCGGCCGAAGCCGCCCCGTTGGGACACGTACCAGTAGGCCGCCTCCACCTGCTCTGCCCCGAGCGCCTGCCGCGCGGCCTCCGCGTAGAGCGGGAGCTGCAACCGGCCGCCGGCCCACACCGGGTCGTCGGCCGAACCTTTCCCGACCCGGGGTCGCGCGCCCGTCTTGTAGTCGAGCACCACCCGAGTGCCGTCGGGTCGACGGTCGATCCGATCGGCCCGGCCCCGGAACCGCACCACCGCGCCGCTCGGGACCGTCACTGCGACCGGTGGGGTGCCGTCGTACCCGAAGGGGAACTCCACCGACTCCGGGACCGCGCCGTCCGCCATCCGCCATTCGTTGTCGGACAGCAGGAACTGCACGACCTCCGACGCGATCTCCTCGCGGTGCAGCGACCACAACACGGCCTTGCCGGTGAGTCCTCGGACTTCGGCGTCGGCCGCGAGTTCGTCGACGATCTCGGTCAACCGCAGCACGGACGATTCGACCGGCCAGGGCTCTCCCGACGGGACCCGCGCCGCGTCGGGCTTCGCGAGTTCTTCACCCACGAACCGTTCGAGCACCGCGTGCACGAGCGTCCCTCGCTCCAGTGGCGAGAACTCGAGCAGACGCTCAGGCTCGTCCTCGACCGGGATGCGCAACACGTGCGAGAGGTAGTAGCGGAAGGGACAGGTGCTCCACTGCTCGAGCCTCGTGGCCGACACCACTTCACCGGTCGCAGGTGAGGGCACCAGGGCGGCGACCGCGGCGACGTTGCCGTCCCAGCGGGTGAACGTGCCCGACGCGCGGGCGCGCCGAGCCTCGATGCCGGCCGCGATCGCCGGCGCGGCAGTCAGCGGATGGCGAGCGATGTCCGCGCCCGCGTCGATCGCCTGCACCAGCACGCCGAGGTCGTGCTCGGCCACGGTCGCGGCCGAGGCGACCCGGCGGAGACCGGCCGGGAAGGAAGCGACCACATCGACGCCGTCGGATCGGTCGAGATTGCCGAAGTCGCTGGCGAACACCCGCTCCCCTCGGAGCGCGGAGGCCGTCTCCAGGAGGAACCGCGACGGAAGTCGATCGCGGGTGGTCCTGAGGTCGCCGCGAGCGAAGGAGAGGATGCGGTGATCCGCGCCGGCCGCCAGTGCCGCGAGGTACGACCGGCGCTGATCGGCGACCGACCGGTCTCGTGTGCGCAGTTCCCCGTCGACGGCGAGGACACGATCCGTCTCGGCGATGAGTGCGTCTTCGCGTCGGACCGCCGGGACGATGCCCTCGGCCACGCCGAGCACGAACACCGCGTCGAGATCGAGGCCGAGTCCGGTGGCGGTCGTCCCGCACAACACGCCCTCGCCGTAACG
>JBDUBS010000625.1:0-3922 GCA_040003875.1 Acidimicrobiia bacterium
GGGCACGCCGACGATCCGCACCCCAACATCTGCGAGCCGGTGGGCGACGCCCAGCGTGTCCTCACCACCGATCACGATGAGCGCGTCGATCCGTTCCTCCTCGATGGTCGTGAGCAGCCGCGCCACGCCGTCGTCGGCCTTGAACGGGTTCGTCCGGGACGAGCCGAGGATCGTCCCGCCTCGAGGGAGGAGCCCGCGCGCCGCGTCGAGGTCCAGATCGACGACATCACCCTCGATCACCCCGCGCCACCCGTGACGGAACCCGACGATCGAGTGCCCGTGCACCGTCACGCCCTTGCGCACCACCGCCCGGATCACCGCGTTCAGTCCCGGACAGTCGCCGCCACCCGTCAACATCCCGATCCGCATGGGACTCCTCCCTGTCTGGCCGTCCGTTCACGCTCCTGACGGGTGCCAGCGGCGTGGAGTTCGCTTCCGGCCTGCTCGCCTCCGCAGGCTCCGGCTCGGGTGCGGACACCTTACGGCCCGGGTGTTCGGTCGACGTTGCTTGCCCCGGTGTCGACCTGCGACCTGCTCGCCGGCCGGTACTGTGCGCGGTCGTGACGGGCGCAGTGGTCTTGGGGATCGACGCGGGGACCACGGGGGTCCGGACCATTGCAATCGACGACGCGAGCCGCGTTGTGCGCAGCGCCTACCAGGAGTTCCCGCAGTACTTCCCCGAGCCCGGCTGGGTCGAGCACGACGCGGAGGAGATCTGGGCCGCGACGCTCGCCACCCTCACGACGGTCGTCGACGCATGCCGTGCCGCGGGCGAGACGGTCGCCGCGATCGGGATCACCAACCAGCGCGAGACGACCGTGCTGTGGGATCGTGCGACCGGACGGCCGGTGCATCGCGCGATCGTCTGGCAGGACCGCCGCACTGCAGGCCGGTGCGACGAGTGGCGCGCCGCCGGGCACGAACTCCTCGTCCGCGAGCGCACCGGCCTGGTCCTCGATCCGTACTTCTCCGCCACGAAGCTCAACTGGCTGTTCACGACGGGTGGAGTGGAGATCACCCCGGACCTGGCGTTCGGGACGGTCGACTCGTGGCTCCTGTGGAACTTGTCGGGGGGCGCGATCCACGCCACCGAACCGTCGAACGCGAGTCGCACGCTGCTGTTCGACATCCGTGCGGGGAAGTGGTCCGAGGAGTTGTGCGACCTCTTCGGGATACCGATGTCGTGCCTGCCCGAGGTGCGACCCACCAGCGGCCGGTTCGCGGTGACGGTTCCGGACGCCGCGGCCGGGCTCCGCGTCCCGGTGTCGGGCATGGCGGGCGACCAGCAGGCCGCGCTGTTCGGCCAGGCGTGCTTCACGCCCGGCATGGCGAAGAACACCTACGGCACCGGGTCCTTCGTGCTCGTGAACCTCGGCACCGAGGCACCGCCGCCCGTCGAAGGTCTGCTCACGACGGTGGCGTGGCAGGTCGGTGACGTCACCACCTACGCGATGGAAGGTGCCATCTTCGTCACCGGTGCCGCGATCCAGTGGCTACGCGACGAGCTGCAGATCATCGACCGCGCGGACGAGATCGGGCCCTTGGCGGCGAGTGTGCCCGACGCCGGCGGCGTGATGTTCGTTCCCGCGTTCACCGGACTCGGTTCGCCGTACTGGGACCCGTACGCGCGCGCAACCGTGCTCGGCCTCACGCGCGGGAGCGGACGCGCCCAACTCGCACGCGCGGTGGTGGAGGCGATGGCGTACCAGACCGCCGACGTCGTCGCCGCGGTCCGCGCCGCGTCCGGCACCGATCTGTCCGAGTTACGGGTCGACGGCGGTGCCAGCGTGATGGATGTGTTGTGTCAGTTCCAGGCGGACATTCTCGGCGTGACTGTCCGCCGTCCCGTCGTCCAGGAGACCACCGCCCTCGGCGCCGCCTACCTCGCGGGCATCGCCGAAGGGCTGTGGTCGGACCCGGCCGAAGCGGCCTCCGCCTGGCGGGAAGAAGCTGCGTTCACCCCGTCGATGGACGCGGCGCTCGTCGACGCGCTCCTCGCCACTTGGCACCGTGCGGTGGAGCGCTCACGGGGTTGGGCCGAGGCCTGACGCACCCTGTAATTCCTCCTACGACATATGACGATTCTGCTTTTGATCGAACGTACGTTCTGATATAGTGCGGAGACCGAAATCGCTTGGTGCGCACTCTTCCCCGGCGCGGCGAACTGGGGATACTCCTGTGACGGCAATCGCTGTACCCGACACCGACGAATGGATCGACGACCTCGATCCGTTCGCGTTGCTCGACCTGGCGTTGGGTCGCATCGCCGCGATGGACGTCAGCGATTCGATCGACCGCGAACTCGCGTCCGATGTCGTGCGCCTGCGCCGACGGATGGACCGGACGGACGCAGTCTTCGCCGAGTGGACCCTCGCTGCACACCGGCGCGGTGCCGGAGCGGTCGACGGCTACCGGTCCACGAAGTCCTGGCTCGGATGGAAGACCGGCATGCATCCTGGACTGGTGCAGCGCGCACTCGATGCTGCGGTCGTGGGTGAACTCCTCCCCGAGGTCGGTGCCGGCTGGCGGGGCGGCACGATCTCCAGCGCCGCTGTCGCCACCCTCGCGGCCGCCCGCGTCCCTGCGCACGACGAGAAGTTCCGCGCCCTCGAGCCCGAGTTCCTCGACTTCGCCCGGCGGGGCGATCACGCCAGCCTCCGTCGCGCCGCCACCTTCTTCAAGCACCACGCCCAGGCCGACGGGGTCGCGCCCGCCGAGCCGGATGGGCTGCGGCTCTCCAAGGTGCTCGACGATCGGGCGAAGATCACCGGCGAGATCAGCGGGCTCGCGGCCGAGACCGTGGCGACCGCGCTCGATGCTTTCATGGACCCGCCCGCGGAGGGCGACGATCGAAGCGACGCACAACGGCGCGCCGACGCGCTCGTCCGGATCTGCGAGATCGCCCTCGAACGCGGTGCGTGCGGTACCCGCGCCGCCGCGCACGTGACGGTGATCGTCGATTGGACGACGATCACCGCGGGTGTGTTCGGGAGGATGGACGGCCAGTTCACCGGCCCCCTCCCCCGCACCGACGTCGAGCGCCTGCTGTGCGACTGCGCGATCACCCGCGTGGTGACCGGTCCCACCTCGAAGCCGCTGGACGTCGGGCGCACCACCCGCGTCTGGTCACCTTTACAGCGAGCTGCGATCTCGGCGCGAGACACCCACTGTCGATGGCCCGGTTGCGAGATACCCGCCCCGTGGTGCGAGATCCACCATCACCAGGAATGGCAGCACGGCGGCGAAACCTCCGCGGGCAACGGTCATCTGCTCTGCTCGCACCATCACCACTTCCTGCACCGACATCCTGGTTGGACCACCACCTTCGAGGACCAGACCCTGCGCGTCTTCCGTCCCGACGGCCGCGAACTCCACCCCAACCCCTGGCTCGACTGATACGGAGCGCCGAGCCGCGCGTCGCCTCGCTACTCGTGCACCGCGGTGAGGCGCACGTACGACACCCCGTGCCTCGTGAGGAGGTCGGCGGTGAACGACCCGAACTCGTTCGACGCGACCGTCGTAACGATCGTCCACCCGCCGGCGGCCGTTCGGCGGGCGCGAACCGTGGCGCCGGTTTCGGCGGTCGCTCGCAGCTGCGCGACGTAGCGGCGGTAGATCGCAGCGGCGTCGCCCGACACTCGCAGCACCGCCTGCGGCGGATTCGGTTGAAAGACGACAGGCGTCACCATCGCGCTCCTAGGGACTACCTCGATCCGCGGAGATTCGAACCCGACGGCTTCGCCGGCCGAAGGGACGTGTCCACGCGCCGGGGCTACCGAACGGGCGGGGTCGCCGCCGGGCGGCGCACCGGAACCTGACCCCTGATCGGATGGGTCGGCCCCGCCCCAATCGTCGAAGTTGATGAATGCCCAGATACCAGCCGCCTCGGGCTGCGAAACGACCTCGACCGTGACGAACCGCC
>JBDUBS010000496.1:0-3904 GCA_040003875.1 Acidimicrobiia bacterium
GCATGAGCCGCGAACGGTTGTTGCCGGAGATCGTGGCGATCTCGCCGAGTGCGCTCGACGACTGGGAACGCTGCCCGCGGCTGTACCTGAACCGTCACATCCTGCGCCTCCCGGCGAGCGACGACGGCGCCGGTGCGTCGATCGGCAACCTGGTACACGACTTGTTGCGGTTCCTGCACGGCGAGGGCGACTGCCACGACCCGGAACTCCAACTGTCGACCCTCGAGAACCACGGCTGCGACGGCAACGACGTGGTCGCCGCGATGGTCCGCAACCACGCGCACCGCTGCCCGTCGCCGGCTCGCGCGGTGGGTCATGAACTCGAAGTCGTGCGGGTCAGCCGGCAGGGTCCGGTCTGGATCGGGACCGGTCGGCTCGACGCGGTATGGGTGCACGACGGCATACTCGACGTGCGCGACTACAAGACCGGAGCCCGACGCGACGGCGCGCTCGCCGAAGACTCCCGCGCCCGACTTCAGGCGTGGCTCGCCGCGCCGCTCGCGCCGGGCCTGCAGGTTCGCGTCCGGTACGAGCATCTCGGCGACGACGACGGTGGGGACCCCGAGTTCGAACCCGACCCCGAGGATCTCACCGCGATCGAGACCGACATCACCGCGATCGTCGCCGCGATCATCGACGCGGCGGGTACGGAGCAGTTCGTCGGCGTCCACGAGTCGGACACGTGTCGCACGTGTGGGTACCGGTCGATCTGTCCCGACTCCGCGGTGACCGGCGTGCCCACATGGCCGCTCCCCGACGACCACGTCCCGGCCTGACCCCAGGAGGGGTGGGGTCGTGACGGCGAGAGGTGACGGCGAGGGGTGAATCGCACCGCAACCTAGGCTCGCCGCCCTCATGACGATCGATCCCCGCACCCCAGTCGTCGTCGGCGTCGGACAACGGTCGCAACGGCTCGCGGAACCCGACGCCGGACGCGAACCCGTCGACCTCCTCGCGATCGCGGCCCGAGCCGCACTGGACGACACCGGCGCGCACCGCCTCACCGTCGACACGATTGCGGTCGCCGAGATCCTCTCGTGGCGGTACCCGGATCCCGGCCGCCTGCTCGCCCGCCGCCTCGGCGTCGACGTCCGTTCGACGGTGCTCACCACGACGGGCGGGAACAGCCCCCAGATGCTGGTGAACCGACTGGCATCCGACATCCGCGGCGGGCTCCGTGACGTCGCGATCATCGGCGGGGTCGAGTGCATGTACAGCCGCCGTCGGGCGCGCCGGATCGAGCCGAAGGCCTGGCTCGATTGGAGCACCCCCGACGATCCGCCGTGCCCCGTGGTGTGGGGTGACGCCCGCCCCGGGTCGACCCAGGACGAGATGGCCCACCGCGCGTTGGCCCCTACCCAGGTCTACCCGTTGCTCGAGACTGCGATCCGCCATCGCCAGGGGCGAACGGTCGACGAGCACCAGCGGTACGTGGGCGAACTCTGGTCGGACTTTGCCGCGGTGGCCGCAGACAATCCCAACGCGTGGTCGCGCACGCCGTTCACCGGGGCCGAGATCGTCACCCCGACCGCCGAGAACCGGATGGTGTGCTTCCCCTACACCAAGCGAATGTGCGCCAACCTCGATGTCGACCAGGCCGCGGCGGTCGTCATGACGTCGTACGAAGCAGCGGTCGCCGCCCGAGTTCCCCCCGATCGGATCGTCTTCGTACGCGCCGGCGCGGATGCGCACGACCACTACTTCGTGACCGAACGCGCGTCGCTCGGCGCGTCGACGGCCATCGGGATCGCGGGGCGGGCCGCCCTCGATGCCGCGGGCCTCGACCTCGACGATGTCGCGCGGTTCGACCTGTACTCATGCTTCCCATCGGCGGTGCAACTCGCGCTCGATTCCCTCGGGCTCGACGGCCCGCTCGGCGGCGACGATCGCGCACTCACCCAGACCGGCGGCCTCGCGTTCGGTGGTGGACCGGGCAACAACTACGTGACGCACTCGATTGCCGCGATGGTAGAGGCCTGTCGCACGGATCCCGGTTCGACCGGGCTGGTCACCGCACTGGGCTGGTACGCCACCAAGCACAGCATCGGGCTGTACTCCTCCGACCCCGGCATCGACGGGTTCCGCGCCGTGGATCCCGCCACGACCCAGGCGGAGGTCGACGCCCTGCCGCGCCGCGCCGCGACCGGACCGTACGACGGCACCGGCACCGTCGAGGCCACCTCCGTCGCGTTCGATCGCGAGGGCAACCCCACCATCGGTATCCTCAGCGTCCTGGTCGACGGCGATCGGCGCGCGCTTGCGAACTCGACCGATCCCGACCTGCTCACGTCGATGTGCGCCGACGCGTGGGAGGGCCGCGCCGTCGCCGTGCGGGCCGACGGCGACACCAACGTGCTCGTCGGTTGAGGTTCAGCGCGTTTGCTTCCAACCGTCCCAGTAGGTGATCTCCTCCATCGGGCGACGCGCCGCCGGTTTGAAGTCGTCACCGGTGAAGTACGCCACCGGGATCAACCCGACCTGGGTGACCCCGGACGGGATGTCGAGCAACGCCGCGGCGCGTTCCGCAACGGGCAGGTGCAGCGTCGTGAGCACCGACCCCAACCCGCGGCTGCGGAGTGCGAGTTGGAACGACCACACCGCGGGGAAGATCGACCCGTAGCTGCCGGCGGCGGCGAAGTTCGGCAACGATTCGAGTTCGCCGTAGATGCACGGGATCACATGGACCGGAACGTCGTGGAGCCGCTCGGAGAGATACGTCGCCGAATCGATGACCCGGCCCTGCTGGGCGGAGACCGAACCTTCATCGCCGAGGCCCGCCTTGAGGTACGGCGTCGCGATCTCGCGGTACATCTCCGCGAGCGCCATCCGCTTCGCGGCATCGGTCACGACGATCCAACGCCAGCCCTGGGTGTTGCCCCCGGTCGGGGCCTGGATCGCGAGCCGCAGGCATTCCTCGATCACCTCGGGCTCGACCGGTCGATCGAAATCGAGTCGCTTCCTGACCGAGCGGGTGGTGGTGAGAACATGGTCGATCGAGGTCAGATCCAGTGCAGGCATCGTGGGTCGTTTCTGTCGGGGTCGGGCTAACTTGCCCGGTGTGTCAGCCACCGTACCGAGTCGCGGGTCCATGTTCCGGCGAGGCTTCACGCGGCGGTGCGCCCGCTGCGGATCGGGTCATCTGTTCACGGGCTACTTCAAGATGGTGCCCGACTGCCCCAACTGCAATCTCCACTTCGAACGCGAGCAGGGCTACTGGGCCGGCGCGCTCGCGATCAACATCGTCGCCACCGGTGGCCTGTTCTCCATCGTCTTCGTCGCACTGCTCATAGCGACGATCCCGAAGGTGCCGGTCGTGCCGCTGCTCGCGGTGCTCGTCCCCATCGCGGTGCTGGGCCCGATTATCTACTACCCGTTCTCGAAGACGGTCTGGGTCGCCACCGACCGCGCCCTCCTCCAACGCCTCGACCCCAACGAACGCCTCGATTGACGCTCCGCTCGCGCTCCTCCCGAGCACAGCCTGCGGAGCCGCCATCAAGGCGCGAGGGGCAGACGTAGCGTGAGGGTGCCGTCGGTGAAGTCCCACTCGGCGTCGCCGAGCATGGCGAAGTCCTGGAAGTCGAGTTGGGCCTGACGCACGAAGTTCTCGCGTTGTGGTCCGGCGACGGGAGGCATCGGCCGTTCCCGCACCGCAGCGGCCCGCTCACGGAAGCGGGCCAGCATTGCGTCGACATCGAGCTCATCGTCGGCCATGACCCGGAATCTAGTGCCACGTCAGGCAACGTTTGCCCTGTCCGCGACGGTACCTAGGGCCATGTCCCCCGTCGATAGGTCCGCGTGTTCGGGGGCACGGCCATCGCGGGGTAACGCAATCCGACCCGTCGTTCCGTCACCCGGCAGAAGCCAACGTTCTCAGACAAACCACGTCAAGCGGGAACTCGCGTGG
>JBDUBS010000631.1:0-3902 GCA_040003875.1 Acidimicrobiia bacterium
TCTCGCATCGCAGTCGACCGCACCAACCCGGAACCGGCCTGCTCGGTTTCACGCAGCTGTTCAATCAAGCGCGGCAGCTCAGCTTCCTTTCCCGGCTTCAGTGTCATGGTGATCAGTTGTGCCCACATTCCAGACCCTCCAATAGGCCAGCGATTCCTGACGCGGACCATACCGGCACGGCCTCGCCACATCCCTGCCGCTCGGGTGTTACTCACGAACCCTCGGCTGCCCGACCATCTTGTCGCCCTGAGGACGCCCCGGGTGTTCATTGCCGAACGCGTGGGTGTTGGGTGGTCCGCCTCTCGGCAGCAGACGTCGCGCCCACACCATCCACCGCGCATGGCGCCGTGGACCAGCACGAAGGATGCCATCCTTGCTCCCTGGTCGGGGCGGACTCTGCAGGATCTCCGTCCGCATGCTCGATTCTGCTGCGAGAGTCCCTCAGATCGGACGAGTGGTCGTGACGTGCCGAATGGCGCGTCCCATCATCAGCCGAATGAGCCTCTGGTGGACCAGTCGCGCGGGCATCCACACCGTGCGACCGATGACATTCTTGTAGGTCACGATGGTCTGCCATCGCAGACGATCCCCGTCTCGGCTCACCGAGTTCTCGGCGCTGATCATCCATGAATCGGCAACGATGGTGACCAGGTCGCGGTCGGAGCGTGCGACGAGCCATCCCAGAACTCGTGCGGGGTCCGCGCTCGAGCCGAGCCGGAGTCCGAGTCCGAACTTCCACGCGAGGGGGAGGAACCCTCGAAGCGGACGCGGCGCCCCTTCCCACGTAACCCGCAACCACTGTTCGGCAGTCAGGTCCGTGGCGCCGTTGATCGACTCTTCGTACGACCATTCGTAACGGGCCACAGAACGTCAGTTCCTTACTGGACAGGTGTGCATTTGCCGGACGGTAGCCACACTATTGAACCGCTGCGTCGACCATTGGGGACGGCGTCCGATGGACGGAATCCCTTCGAGCGGAGGGAATCCGTCCATTGAACGGAAACCACGGGTCCCGCCGGGCCGGCGCGGCCCGCGCTCCAGTCGACGAGGAGACACGTAGCCTGCTCGGATGCGGAACCGAGCACGTTGGTGGTCGTACGTCGGGCCCGGTGTCTTCGGAGCCGCGGCGGTGGTCAGCGGGCGACTCGAACCTGGCTATCGGGCTCGGGACGAGCCGATCAGTGCGCTCGCCGCCCACGGCACCCGATCCGCAACGGTGATGGTCCCCGGGTTCCTGGGGCTCGCGCTCAGCACGGTGGCGCTGGCGCGCGCACTCCGTGGCACCGCGCTCGCGCCCGACCCCGTCCCCGCGCTCCTGACCCTCGCCGGCCTCACTGTCGCCGGCGCGGGGTTGGCCCGTTGCAGCGATCGCAGTTGCCCGACCCGATTCCTCGGCGACGACGGCGTGACGCGCGGCGACGATCTGCACGCGGCATTCAGTGCGGCGACGTTTGCGCTCTGGATTGCGATCCCGTTGACCGCGGCCCGCAGGTCCGAGGCGAGTCCGCGTGTCCGGAGCGTGAGCAGTGCACTCGGTGTGACCACACTGCTCGCCCTCGTGGTGGGCGGGAGCATGGCCCAACAGCCGTCGGCGCGATGGAGTGGGACAGCACAGCGCGTGATGGTGGCGTCCGCCCTGGCCTGGTATCCACTCGCGGCCGGCGTCGCGGGACGAGTCGTCAGGACGTGAGAGGAAGCGGAGTCTCGCAGCGGCGCTTCACGTCGGTGAGGAGCCGACGCACCGCGACGACGTGCCCGCCGGTGGTGATCACGAGCAATCGGTAGGTACCGCCGGCGAACCCAGGGAACGCGGCCCGCGTCTCGGCCCGCAGCCGCGTGCGTACTGGGCCCATGGGTTCGAGTCGGAAGGTGAGCGCGTAGGACGAGAAGCGGTGGCGTCCTTCGAGGACGAGTTCCTGTGCGTAGACCGCGCGCGCCACCCGGAAGCCGGGAATCGTCGAACCGACCACCAACGGACGCGGCCCGGTCGAAGCAGTTGATTCGCAGCCGACGGCACCGGCGAAGGTCGCGACCGGTCCGTGGGAGAACGCGTGGTCGATCCGATCGGTGAGCATGGCCCACACGTCGTCGACGCTCGCCGCGATCGTGGTCGCGTGCTCGTCGACGTATGGCAGTTCCTCGGTGGTCATCAACGTCCCCCTCCGAGCGTCGGCTCTCCCAGTCTGCCCCTCACCGACCTCACGCCGCGCATCACGTGCGTGGATCGCCCGACTCATTCCTAGTCCGACACCGACCGTGGTCGAGTGCCCACACAGGAGCTTCAGCGGCGCGCGACGGAAACGAAAGCGTCGAACAGTGCCTGCTGGACCGGATCCGTCGCGGCGGTGTCCTCGGGGTGCCACTGCACGCCGGTGACCCAACCGGGGCCGGGGAGTTCGACGGCCTCGATCGTGCCGTCGGCATCGCGTGCGGTCACCGAGAGACCCGCACCGAGGCGGTCGACGGCCTGATGGTGATGACACGAACACGCGGCTCGCGTCACACCGAGCGCACGCCCGAGGTGGGACTCCGGTTCGATCTCGACCGCATGGAGGTTCTGACCGCCCTCGACGCCGGGTTTGCCGTGGCCCGGCCGATCGTCGGTGATGTGTTGGAGCAGTGTCCCGCCCAATGCGACGTTGAGCACCTGGGTGCCCCGACAGATCGCGAGCAGGGGGAGTGACAGCTCCAACGCCGCCGAACAGAGCGCGAACTCGAACTCGTCGCGGAGCGCGGACACCCCATAGGTCTGCGCCGCGAGCGCCTGGCCGAAGTGCGACGGGTTGACGTCGCCCCCGCCGGGCAGGAGCAGGCCGTCGAAACGCTCCAACACCGAGACTGCCTCGGCGTGATCGAGGTGCCGGGGACCGAGCACGGCCTCCTGCGCGCCGGCCCGTTGGAGCGACTCCACGTACATGGACTGGATCGCGAATGCGGGATCGGCCCAACCGTCGACCCGGCCCGCGACCATCGGGTAGGCGGGGAGCGCGATCAGCGGGCTCAGGAGCGCGTCGCCCATCAGATCTGCTCGAAGTTCCGGTGCCGCTCCCAGTCTGTGACGACGCGGTTGAACGCCAGCCATTCCTGCTTCGCGGTGTTGAGGAGGTGGTGGTGCACCGCCGGACCGAAAGCCTCCTTGGCGACCGTGCTGTGCTCGAAGGCGTCGATCGCCTCCACGAGGGTGGACGGGACGTGGTCGAGGCCCGGTGCGTCGTACGCGTTACCGACGAAGGGCTCCGGCGGCGCGATCGAGTTGCGCACGCCGTGCAAGCCCGCGGCGATGATGCCGGCGAACGCGAGGTACGGGTTCACGTCGGCGCCGGGGATCCGGGACTCGACCCGATACGCAGGACCGTGGCCGACCATCCGGTACCCGCAGGTTCGGTTGTCGTGACCCCAGGCGAGCGCAGTGGGCGCCCACGAGTCGGGCTGGTAGCGCTTGTAGGAGTTCACGTAGTGGGCGAACATCCAGGCCAGCTCCTGTCCGGTGGACGCGATGCCGCCGAGCCAACCCGAGAACACGTCGGAGAGGTGATGGGGCGCGTCGTCGGACCACATCAGGTTCTCGCCGCTGTTCACGTCCCAGACGCTCGAGTGGATGTGGCACGAGGAGCCGACTTCCTCCATCGAGTACTTCGCCATGAACGTGAGCGACCGGCCGTTGAGCGACGCGATCTCCTTGGCTCCGTTCTTGTAGATCGCGAGGCGGTCGGCCATCTCGAGTGCCTCGGCGTAGACGAGGTTGATCTCGTGCTGACCTCTGCCGGCCTCGCCCTTGGAGAACTCGACCGGGATCGCGGCCTCGTGGATCCCGTTGCGGATCTGGCGGATGAGGTACTCGTCCCGGGTGGTCTGGAGGATGTGGTAGTCCTCGATCACGTCGGAGTGGGGCGTGAGGTCGG
>JBDUBS010000080.1:0-3887 GCA_040003875.1 Acidimicrobiia bacterium
CCGACCGCGACGGGTATCGCCGTACAGGGTGAACTGGGAAATCACGAGCGCAGCTGCGCCGGAGTCGACCAATGACCGATTCATGACGCCGCCGGCATCGTCGAACACGCGCAGGTGCGCAACCTTGTCCGCCAGCTTCGCCGCGGTCGCCTCCGTGTCGGCGTGCGTCACCCCGACCAACACCACGAGGCCGGCGTCGATCGCACCGACGACGTCCGCGTCCACTCGCACCGCGGCTCGCGTCACCCGTTGCACCAGTGCGCGCACGCCGCGACGTTAGCGGCGCGCCCCGCAGATCAGACGATGTTGTACAGCGCGGGGAAGAACGCGAGCCCACCACTGAGCGGAGGACCACCGGTGCCCGGGTCGATCACCAGCGGCGTCCGGGGTCCGAGATCCGCGTTCGCCGCGATGGTCACGTTGAGGTTGATCTGCGTGTCGCTCACCACGTTCACCGTGTTCACGGTGATCCCCTGGCCCGGGAGTACCACCGAGCCGGTGTGGAGGTTCTTGCCGGTCAACGTGATGTTCACCGTGGTCCCGCGCGTGAGTGTCGGCGCCGAGGTCGCGAAGATGAAGGGAACCGGATTCGAGCGAAGGAACACATCCGGCGCGGTCCCGTTCGCGTCCGCGCCGGTCATCACGTCGGTGGCCGACGAGGAGAACAGGATGTAGCGGCCGTCGCCGCTGATTCCGTTCGGTGACGAACCTGCGAGCGTCGGGTCGGCATTGGAGGGCTCGGCCTGGGTCTGGGTGTTGCCCGCCAGCACGGTGGTCCCTGCGGTCCGATCCCGGAGGAACGAGTTCGACAATGCCTTGAGGGTGGCTCCGGTGAGGTTCTTCGCCCCACTCTGGAACAGCACGTAGCGGCCGTCGTCGCTGAGCCCGGACACGACACTGAAGTCGTCCGGGTCGCCACCGTTGGCCGCGACACTGATGCGCTCGAATGCTCCGGTCGCAACCTTCACCGCGTAGACGTCGGTGGTGTCGTTCTGGTCGGTCGTGCCGATGAGGTTGGTCGCGTCGGTGTCGAACACGACCGTCGAACCGTCACCACTGATCGCGACGTTGTACGAATCGCCATCGGCCTCGTCACCGTCAGGGAACCCGGTGAGGCGGGTCGTGGTGGAAAGGGTGCGGTCGCGGACGAAGACGTCGGCGAACACACCGGAGTCGTTGATGTCGAAGTTGGAGGCGTTCGAGACGAAGGCGACGTACCGGCCGTTGTCGCTGATCGACGCGAACGACGAATCGAGATCCCCCTCGGATCCGTCGGTCCCGACGCTGACCCTCACGGTCTTCGCGGCGACGCGATCGCGGATGTAGATGTCGGTGCTGTAGTTCTGGTCGGCGGTGCCGATCAAGTTCTCGGCATCGGACGCGAACACGATCACGCCGGCGTCCGGTGTGATCGACTGCAAGTACGACGGACCGTCCG
Source organism: Acidimicrobiia bacterium (assembly GCA_040003875.1). Classification (GTDB taxonomy): domain Bacteria; phylum Actinomycetota; class Acidimicrobiia; order IMCC26256; family JAENVU01; genus JAENVU01. Next base: position 1,439 of record JBDUBS010000080.1, read on the forward strand.
ACTGCGTCCCACCGTTGCGGACACTCATGCGTGTGGTGGTCCCGAGCGTGCGATCGCGCAGGAAGACGTCGGTCGATTGATTGGTGTCGTTCGTCGCCAGCAGGTTTTCGGAATCGCTGTTGAACGCTACGTACCGGCCGTCGGATGAGACGAGGCCCCCGTATCCCCCCAGCGAGGCCTGCTTCTCCGCATCACTGATCGAGATGCGCTCCGTGGTGCCGGCCTGGTTGTCACGGAGAAAGACGTCGTCGGAGGCGTTGGTGTCGTTGGGCACCAGGTTCTCGGCGCTGGAGGTGAACACCACGAAGCGCCCGGTCGGTGACACGTCGCTCCCGGTGGTGATCCCCCCGCCGGGCTGCGCGCCGGTGCTCGACAGTCCCACCCGGCCGACCCACGAACATCCCGCAGTCGCGATCACGACTGCGGCGGCCGCGCCCAAGACCCGAATCCGTCCCATGTGCCCCATCCCGTTTCCCAGCGAACTGGACAATATTAGCGAATCGCCCAGACCTTGCCTGTCGGGGTGGCGAGCACCGGGAGGTTCACTCCCACTCGGCCTGATGGAGCGTCCGTTCACTCTCCCGGTGCGAGCACCGGGAGGTTCACTCCCACTCGATGGTGCCCGGGGGTTTGGAGGTGATGTCGTAGGCCACGCGGTTGACGCCGGGGACCTCGTTGATGATCCGGGACGAGATCCGCTCGAGCACGTCGTACGGGATACGGGCCCAGTCGGCAGTCATCGCATCGTCGCTCGTGACGGCTCGAAGCACGATCGGGTACGCGTAGGTGCGATCGTCGCCCTGCACTCCGACGGTCCGGACCACGGGCAGCACCGCGAAGCTCTGCCAGATCTCGCGGTAGAGGCCGGCGCGTCGGATCTCCTCGGTGACGATCGCGTCGGCGTCCTGGAGGATCGCAACTCGCTCCGGGGTGATCGCACCGATGATGCGCACACCGAGGCCCGGACCGGGGAACGGCTGGCGCCAGACGATCTCCTCGGGCAGACCCAACTCTTCGCCCACCGCGCGGACCTCGTCCTTGAAGAGGTGCCGGAGCGGCTCGACCAGGTCGAACTCCATGTCGTCGGGCAGGCCACCGACGTTGTGGTGGCTCTTGATCACGGCGTTCTCGCCGCCGCCCGACTCCACGATGTCCGGGTAGAGCGTGCCCTGCACCAGGAACCCCGCCGCGTTGTGGTCGAGCGCGACCTCCTCGAAGACCCGGATGAACAGTTCTCCGATGATCTTGCGCTTGCGTTCCGGGTCGACGATGTCGTCGAGCGCGTCGAGGAACCGATCCCCTGCCTTCACGTGCACGAGGTCGATCTGGAACTGCCGGCGGAAGGTCTCCTCCACCTGCTCCGCCTCACCCTTGCGCGAGAGTCCGGTGTCCACGAAGACACAGGTGAGTTGATCGCCGACGGCCTTGTGCACCAGCGCCGCGGCGACGGCCGAGTCGACCCCGCCCGACAGACCGCAGAGCACGCGCGCGTTCCCGACCTGGGCGCGGATTTCGGCGACGGCCGCTTCGATGATCGACACGTTCGTCCACGTGGGCCGGCATTCGGCCACTTCGAACAGGAACGCCTTCAAGACGTCCTGACCGTGTTCGGTGTGGACGACCTCGGGGTGGAACTGCACCCCGTAGATGCGTCGTTCGGCGTCACCGAACGCGGCGGCGGGAGTGTCGCCGGTGGAGGCCAGCACCTGCGCGCCCGTCGGCGCGTCCGTGATGGTGTCGAAGTGACTCATCCACACGGCCTGGTCGGCGGGCTGGTCCCGGAACAGCGGTGCTGCGCCGACGACCGCCAACTCGGTCCGGCCGTACTCGCCCCGTCCGGTCTTGGCGACCGTGCCACCCATGTCGCGCGCGAGGAGCTGCGCGCCGTAACAGATGCCGAAGATCGGGACCCCGCCGTCGTAGAGCGCCGGGTCGACCGACGGTGCGCCCTCGACGTGCACCGATGCCGGACCGCCCGAGAGGATGATCGCCTTCGGGTTCTTTTCGAGCATCTCCGCGAACGACATCGTGCGCGGCACGATCTCGGAGTACACGTGCGCCTCGCGCACCCGACGGGCGATCAGTTGCGCGTACTGAGCACCGAGGTCGACCACCAACACCAGGTCGCGGTCGTGGTCCTCCACGGAACTACCGACCCATGCCGATGCCCTGCGCGCGCTGGAGGCTCTTGCCCTCCGTCTGGAGCGCGGGCGCGACCATCACTTCGGCCTTCTGGAATTCCTTGACCGTCTCGTAGCCGGTCGTGGCCATCGACGTACGCAACGCACCGAAGAGGTTGAGCGTTCCGTCGTTCTCGTGCGCGGGCCCGGTGAGGATCTCCGCGAGCGAGGCCTTCTGCCCCGCGAACACGCGCGCGCCACGGGGCAGCGTGGGATGGAAGGTGGCCATGCCCCAGTGGTAACCGCGGCCGGGCGATTCGTAGGCGGTC
>JBDUBS010000482.1:0-3880 GCA_040003875.1 Acidimicrobiia bacterium
CGGCGGCGCTCAGGGTACGAACGCGCCGCAACTGGTGATCAACTTCGGCTGATCAGTCCTGCGCGAAGTGGTGAGGGCCCGGCCGTGAGGCCGGGCCCACATCACGTCCGGGGCGCGTACGATGCGCGCATGGCGCCTCCGATCTTCCCCGTCACCGGCGACGACGAAGCCGACCAGCTCTTGGTGAACGAGCCACTGGCGCTGGTGCTCGGGATGTTGCTCGACCAACAGGTCCCGATGGAATGGGCATTCAAGGGTCCGGCGACCCTGAAGCACCGCCTCGGTGCGCTCGACGCGGTGGCGATGGCCGCGATGACCCCCGACGCGATCGACGACGTGTTCCGGGAGAAGCCGGCGGTCCACCGATTCCCGTCGGCGATGGCCAAGCGGGCGCACGCGTTGTGCCAGCACCTCGTGGACGAGTACGACGGCGACGCGGCGAACCTCTGGCGGGGGGTGAAGGATCCGGCCGTCCTGTTCGACCGCATCCGGGCGCTGCCGGGCTACGGCGACGAGAAGGCGAAGATCTTCCTCGCGATCCTCGGCAAGCGACTCGGCGTGGCGCCAGCAGGGTGGGAGCGCCATGCAGGTCCCTTCGGTGATCCGGCGCCGCGATCGGTGGCCGACATCGACTCGCGGGAGGCGTTCGCCCGGGTCCGGGCCTGGAAGAAGGAACAGAAGGCCCTGGGCAAGAAGAAGTCCGAGTAGCCGACTGCACGCGGCGTGCAACATTCGGTAGGGTGTCGATACTTCTCGATTTGGGGGTTCCTCGTGCGTGTGTCTCGTTTGTTCTCCACCGCCGTCGTCGGGCTGGCCGTCGTCGTAGGTCTTGGGGCGTGCGGAAGCAGCAGCACCAAGGCTGCTTCGACGCCCACCACCGCGGGCCACGGAATGACCGACCAGGAAATGAAGTGCATGGACTCGCACTACGCCGGTCACCACGCCGACAAGTGCAAGAGCGCCGCGAACACCGGGCCGGCGTACACCCTGGCCAATCCCTTGAAGGTCCTTCCCGACGGTCTCGTCGATCCCGCGTCCGTCAACCTCTCGGGGGTGAAGGGCGTGACGCCCGCGCAGCAGAAGCTCGCGACCAACCTGCTCGTGTCCACGATCAAGGTGTTGCCCGAGTGGAGCGACATCAACAAGGCCAAGGCCGACGGATTCCAGTCCATCGGTGACGGACTCACCGGTGAGGAGCACCTCCTGCACTGGGACTGGATCGACGACAACACGATCTTCGACCCGAGCCACCCGGAGTCGCTCGTCTACAAGGTCGACCGCGCTACCGGCACCAAAACGCTGGAAGCTGCGATGTACATCCTCCCGAAGGAGTACACGTTCGACAACCCGCCGCCGATCAACAGTCCCCTCGTGCAGTTCCACTACCACGACAACCTGTGTTTCAACGCGGCGACCGCCACGGCCGGCCCGCAGGTGCGGGGGCTCACCAACGCCGACGGCAACTGCCCCGTGGGCTTGACGAAGTTCAACCCGAACATTCAGGTGCACGTGTGGATCCGCCCGAACGACTGCGGTCCGTTCGCGGCACTCCTCGGTGTCGGTGCCGGCCAGATCAAGGACGGCGCAACCCGCTCCTGCGTGCACGACCACACCCGGCTCGGGTTGTAACGCGGCTTCGCTCCCGCGGGTTTCGGTGCTCGCGTCACGCATGACGTTCAGGAGCGCGAGCGAACGAGCAGTTTGACGAGCGCGAGCGAACGGGCCATCGAGGCGTGCTCCCGTGACGGAGCGCAGCGGAGTCGAGCCGCGAGGCAGCGAGCCCCGCGTCACGCATGACGTTCACGAGCGCGAGCGAACGAGCAGTTTGACGAGCGCCCGACCTAGTGAGTCGTCATGCCGCCGTCGATGACCAGGCACTGACCGGTCATGAAGCTGGCGGCGTCGCTGGCGAGGAAGAGGGCGCCGTTCGCAATCTCCTCCGGGCGGGCCATGCGTCGAAGCAGCGCAGCGGCGATCATCGACTGCTGTGCGGCCTCGTCGTTGTTGCGGACCATGTCGGTGTCGGTGGTCCCGGGGGCGAGGGCGTTGGCGCGAATGCCGTGCGGGGCGAACTCCGCCGCCATGGCTCGGGTCATCTGCAGGACCGCAGCCTTCGCGGAGCAGTACATCGACAGGTACGTTCCGTGCGTGAACGCGCCGGCGCTGATGACATTGACGATGCTGGCGTGAGCGCTCGCGACGAGATGGGGCAGTGCGTGCTGGACGAGGAAGAGTGGACCGCGCAGGTTGGTGCCGTAAGACGCCTCCCACGCTTCCGGTGTGATCGACCCGATCGGCAGGCCGAGCGCGTTGGCCGCGTTGTTGACGACGATGTCGACGCCGCCGAGTCGGTCGACCGTCGTCTCCACCAGCGCGGCGAGTTCGTCGATTCGGCCGGCGTGAGCAGGCACCGCGATCGCGCGGCCGCCCGCCTCCGTGATTGCGTTCGCCGCCATTTCGCACGCCTCGCGCTTGCGACTCGCGATGACCACCTGAGCGCCACACGCGGCGAACGTCTCGGCGATGGCGCGACCGATCCCGCGACTCCCGCCGGTGACGATCGCGATGCGATCTTCGAGGTCGAACTGATGGTCGATGTCGGCCCGGGTGCGCATCCGGGCAGTCTCGCCGACGGGCGGCGCGCGTGATCGAGTTGTCGGCGGCGCAGGCGCGTCGGATGGCCCTCGCGGCTCAGGGGTTCGCCGAGAAGCGACCGGTGGGGCGTGTGGATCGTCGGCATGTGCGCAAGGTCTTCGATCGCATCGGGGTCATTCAGATCGATTCGGTGAACGTCCTGGTCCGTTCCCAGGAACTCCCGCTTTTCTCGCGGCTGGGTCCGCATCCGCGCGACGTGTTGCCGAAGATGGTCGCCGACGGTGAGCTCTTCGAATACTGGGCTCACGAGGCGTCGTTGTTGCCGGTGGAGACCCATCCGCTCTTCCGCTGGAAGATGGAGTCGACCGAGGGGATGTGGAACGGACTCGCCCGGCTGGCCGAGGAACGGCCGGAGCTGCTCGCCACGCTGCTCGCCGAAGTCGACGTTCGTGGCCCGTTGGCCGCGAGTGACATCGAGGGACGCGCGGGCAAGTCGGGCCCGTGGTGGGGCTGGGACCACACGAAGCAGGCGCTCGAGGTGCTGTTCTTCATGGGCCGTATCTCGGCCCGTCGTCGGTCGAACTTCGAGCGCGAGTACGACCTCGTCGAGCGCATGGTCGGACCGGAACTCCTCGGGCCGGTACCACCGACCGAGGCGGATGCCTGGAAGGAACTGCTCGTGCGTGCGGCGAGGGCACACGGGGTGGGGACGGCGAAGGATCTGGCCGACTACTACCGGCTCAACACGGTCCGGGCCCGCCCCCTCCTCGAGGACCTGGTGGCCGAGGGTCGTCTCGTACCGGCGGTGGTCGAGGGCTGGAAGGCGCCGGTGTATGCGCACCCCGATGCAGCGGTGCCGCGTTGGATCAGGGCTCGCGCCTTGTTGTCACCGTTCGACTCGTTGATCTGGGAACGGGCGCGCACCGAGCGACTCTTCGGGTTCCGCTACCGGCTCGAGATCTACGTTCCCGCCGAGAAGCGGATCCACGGGTACTACGTGCTGCCATTCTTGCTCGGGGACCGACTGGTGGCCCGCGTCGATCTGAAGGCCGAACGGACGGCGCGCGTGCTCCAGGTGCGAGGCGCGTTCGGTGAGGACCCCATCCCGTCACCCGAGGTCGCGCTCGAACTTGCCGCCGAACTGCAACTCCTCGCGCGGTGGCTCGGTCTCGACGCGGTCACCGTTGCCCCCCACGGCGACCTCGCCCCCGCTTTGACCGACGCGCTCGAGCCGTAGCGCGAGACCACTCCAGTTCCGAGCGAAGCGAGCAGCCCGGGAGCGAGC
>JBDUBS010000534.1:0-3874 GCA_040003875.1 Acidimicrobiia bacterium
CACCCTCGTGGATGAGCCCGAGCAGGATGTGCTCGGTCCCGATGTAGTTGTGGTTCAGCAGGCGCGCTTCTTCCTGCGCCAGGACGACGACCCGTCGGGCCCGGTCAGTGAACCGTTCGAACACGTGGCATCCGCCTCTCGTCGGTGGGTCCGGCGGCACTTCCGATGCCGCCGATACTCGTCCGACACTCTATCGGCCGGGGCTTTTTCGACCCGGTCGGGTTGTGGTGACTCATCGACGTTTCTCGGTGGCGGCTGAAGTCCGGCCACCACCACGCTCCGCGGTCGAAACCCGGCGATGTCGGCGATGTCGGCGCCGAAGGTTTTGTGCGTCACCGGCCGTGGAGGGCGTGATGACAAAGACACTTCCGGCTTGGTCTTTGTTCCCGGCACCTTCTACCCTGCGCCACATGTCACCCCTCGACGCGCTCGGGCTGCCTCCGATGTCGGCCGACATGGAACGCGTCGAGACCGCACTCCAGGACTCGGTGCTGTCGTCCGATCCGTTCCTGTCCGACGTGGCCGGTCACCTCGTCTCGGCCGGCGGCAAGCGGCTCCGCCCTGCCCTGGCGTTGTGCTCGGCCTACGCCGCCAAGGGTGTCGGACCTGTCTCGGACGACGCGATCACGGGGGGAGTCTCGGTCGAACTCGTCCACCTGGGGTCGCTCTACCACGACGACGTCATCGACGAGGCCGAGACCCGCCGCGGCGTCCCGAGCGTCAACGCCCGCTGGTCGAACATCGTCGCGATCCTCGCCGGCGACTACCTCCTGGCCCGCGCGTCGTCGCTGGCGGCGTCGCTCGGCGCGGACGTCGCCGCGTTGTTGGCCGCCACTATCGGTGAACTGTGCAGGGGTCAGGTCCTGGAACTCCAGCACCTCTTCGACGCCGACCGCTCGGTTGAGGCGTACACGTCCGCGATCGAAGGAAAGACTGCGTCGCTGTTCGGCACCGCGTGCCGGGTCGGCGGAATGGTCTCCGCGGTCGATGACAGCACCCTCGAATCGCTCACCACCTTCGGCCATCACCTCGGTATGTGCTTCCAGATCGTGGACGACGTCCTGGACGTGACGGGGACCGACGAATCCCTGGGCAAGCCCGCGGGTAACGACATCCTGGAAGGCGTGTACACCCTGCCCGTGATCCACGCGCTCGACCCGTCGGCGGCGGCGCCCGATGCGCTGCGCGAGCTGCTCGGCCGCAAGATCGACCGCACCCAACTCGACGCAGTCCGCGCGCTGGTCACCGCCGGCGACGCCGTCGAGCGCTCCATCGAGACGGCTCGTGGTCACGCCGCCGACGCCAGCGCGGTGTTGGCCTCGACCTCGGCCCTCGACAGCGAGGTGGTCGACGGCCTCACCCGGCTCGTCGACGCGCTCGTCACCCGCCAGTTCTGACCGTCCGATCTCCGACCGTTTGTCACCCTGAGGACGCTCACCGCGTCTGAAGTGACAAACGCTCATCGCAGCACCAGCCGAGGGGGCGTGGGTGGCGACGCCGGGTGGTAGACCGGTCGTCATGCCGCTCGAGGGAACGTACGAACCGAGTCCGTGGGATTGGGTGTCCGATCAGGTCGCACTCTACGAGTCGTCCAACGGCACCGAAGGGACACTGCTGCAAGGACAACCGTGCATCATCCTCTGGACGCGCGGTCGCCACAGCGGCACCGTCCGGAAGTCGGCACTCATGCGCGTGACCGACGACGAAGGTCGATACGCCGTCGTGGCGTCGATGGGCGGCGCGCCGAAGCACCCGGTCTGGTACCTCAACCTCACGGCCGATCCGCACGTCTCGCTCCAGGACGGACCGACGCTGCGCGACTACACCGCACGCATCGTCGAGGGCGACGAGAAGATCGAATGGTGGAAGCGGGCCACCGACGTCTGGCCTTCCTACGACGAGTACCAGGCCAAGACCGACCGCGCGATTCCGCTGGTGGTCCTCGACCCGATCGAGTAACCGGCCGGAAGGCCTCGGGCCGACCGGTAGTCGCGCCGTCCGGTACTGACCGATCCGCCGTCCGGTCGTAGCGTCGCACGCGGACGATTCGGGAGGACCGCTATGACCGCACTTCCCGGCCCCCGGGGCCGCGCCGCCTTCCGCGCGACACGCGGTCTTCTCGGCACACCGATGGTCACCATCGAGGCGCTCGCCGAGCAATACGGCCGCACCTTCTCCATCGGACTCGGCCCGACGTCGATCACCGTGGTCGGCGATCGCGAACTCATCAAGGTCGTGCTCACGGGCCCGCAGGAACGCTACCGGTGGGGGCCGATCTTCAAGGTCCCGCTCGGCGTGTTCGTCGGACCGACGTCGATGCTCGTCAGCGACGCGGCCGAGCACGATCGGCGGCGCTCCGTCGTGCAACCGGCGTTCGCGCTCCGCCGGCTCCAGTCGTGGCGCACGCTCATCATCGAGGAACTCGACCGGATGATCGACGATCTCCCACTCGGTGTCCGCTTCGATCTCGCGCCGTGGATCCAGACCACCGTGCGGCGCATCGTCGTACGAGTGCTCTTCGGCCCCGAACTCGACGCCGACGAAGTCGGCGCGCGTCTCGCCTACGCCGCCGATTACATCAACCGTCCGGTGCTCCGCCAGGTCCCCCATCCGTTCCCGGTGGGCGACCGCGAACGAGCCCGCGCGTCGCGTCGCTCGTTCGACGAGCTCCTCGACTCCGAAATCGCACGACGACGCGCCGAGCCACCCCACGAGCGCGACGACGTGCTCGACGTCTTGCTTGCCGCCGACCTGACCCACCAGGAGTTGGCCGACCAGGTCGCCTCGTTGATCGGCGCGGGCTACGACACGACGACGGCCACCGCGAGCTGGCTGGTGCTCCGTGCCGCGCCCCGATCCGATGTCTGGGACCGCCTCCGGACCGAGGCCGATGCCGCCGAGGCGCCCGACCAGCGCCCCTGGGCCGACGCGGTGGTCCACGAATCGTTGCGCATCCATCCGGCCGGCGCGCACGCGCCGCGTCTCGTCGCCCAAAACTTCGATCTCGGCCCGTACGCCATCCGACGGGGCTCCCTCATCGCGTGGTCCCCGCTCCTCGCCGGCCGCGATCCGCGGTCATGGCCCGACCCGATGCGGTTCGATCCGACCCGGCATCTCGACCACGACGAACCGGAATACGCATGGGTCCCGTTCGGCGCCGGCTCGCGCAGCTGCCTCGGGTTCGGGCTCGCACGCATGAACCTGACCCTGCTCGCATCCCGCCTCGCCCAACGGGTGGATCTCGAGCCGGCGTCGACGCTGGTGCCCGAACCCGTCGGTACGGTGACCAGCCACCCGCTCGGTGGCGTACCAGTGACGGTCGTGAGCCGGCGCCGCATCTGACGCCCGGAGGGCAGCCTGACCCGGCGTCAGGCGGACTCGGCCCGGTGCTCGATGGCCAGCTCGACCGCGTCGCAATCGCCGAGGAACCGCAGGACCGCCTCGTTGAAGCCGTTCGGCGCCTCGGCCATGAGCCCGTGGGCCGCGCCGGAGATCACCTCGAGCCGAGCGTGCGGAATCAGTTCGGCGAGCTCTTCGGCATCGCCGACCGGCGTCAACGCGTCCTGGGAGCCCGTGATGACGAGGACCGGGACCCGCACTGCCGCCAACTCGAGCCGGAGACTGTCGGGCGCGTCGAGGATCGCGTGCACCTGGGCGACGAAGGGCTCCGGGGGCTGTTGGAGCACGACCCGTGCGATGAGGTTGAGCCAGATGCCGAACCGGCGGCGCAACCGGGGACCGACCAGCCACTGCAATGCCTCGTCGCCGAGGCCGGCCATGCCACGTTCGCTCACTGCGTCCGCCCATTCGGTGAGCAACTCCCGCCGCCACTCGTGGTGGCGGCAGGCGGTGCAGGCGAGGACCAGGGACCGGG
>JBDUBS010000561.1:0-3873 GCA_040003875.1 Acidimicrobiia bacterium
GGCGGTCACGCCCGGCGATACGGCGGCCTGCGACGAAGTCGCAAGAGCGGAGAAGTAGTTGGATTTTTCGCTGACGGCCGAGGATGTCGCGTTTCGCGACGAGCTGCGTGCATGGCTCGACACCGAACTCCCCGGGTTCCTCCGCGACTGGACCGTCGACGGCTCCGACGCCATCGACGCGTTCGAACGGACCCAGGCTCGCCGCAAGGACTGGCAGCGCCGTCTCGATGCCGGACGATGGGCCGCGATCAACTGGCCGCGTGCGTGGCACGGACGCGAGGCGACCCCGGTGCAGAACGCGATCTACTCCGAGGAGATGGCACGGGTGAGGGCGCCCGGCGTCTACAACGCCAATGGCATCTGGCAGATCGGGCCCATGATTCTCGAATGGGGTACCGAGGAGCAGCAGCAACAGTGGCTCCCGGGGATCCTCTCGGCCGACGAGCACTGGTGCCAGGGATTCAGCGAACCCGAAGCGGGGTCCGACCTCGCCAACATGCGCACCATGGCCATCGGCGACGGTGACCGATACGTGGTGAACGGGCAGAAGACCTGGATCTCGTCGGCCCATCTCGCGCAGTGGGGTCTGTTCCTGCTCCGCACCGACCCGACCGCGTTCGCGCGCGGCGCGAAACACGAGGGCATCACGGCGTTCATCGTCGACATGCGCACCCCCGGTATCGAGTGTCGCCCCATCCGCGACATCACCGGCGACACGATGCTCAACGAGGTGTTCTTCACCGACGCGGCGCTCCCCGCGGACTGCCGACTCGGTGGTGAGGGCGAGGGTTGGCAGGTGGCGATGAGCACCCTCGGGCACGAACGCGTCGGCACGGCTGGCTTGTCGATCACGATGGCCGCCGACCTGCGCGCCATGATCGCGGCGGCGCGTACCGTCAACCCCGACGCGCTGCGCGACCCCGCCTTGCGCGATCGGGTCGGCCGGGCGTCCGCCGAGATCGAGCTGACCCGGTTGCTCAACTACCGGGCCCTGACCAAGATCAGCAAGGGCCAACCCAACTGGCCCGAGGTACCCCTCGCGAAGCTGCAGTGGTCGTCGATCGCGCAGACGCTCGCCGAGTTGGCCGTCGACCTTCTCGGGCCGGAGGGTCTGATCCTGAAGGGTGGTCCGGGGGCGGTCGACGGCGGCCAGTACGCCCGCAACTACTCCTGGCAGCGCTACACGTCGATCGGCGCCGGTGCGACCGAGATCCAGAAGAACATCATCGCGAGGCGCGCGCTTCGATTGGAGGGCAACTCTTAGCGCACGCTTGGAGCCTCTGATGTTCGGCTCGTTCAAGAACGCGCTGCGCTGGGCACCGGTGCTTCACTCAGTGTGCGGGTGCCGGTGATGAACGTCTGAGACATGGGGATGTGCGTGGACCAGGGGCTCGTGCTTGTGAGTATGGCTGTGAGGTTCAGTTGGGTCGACTCCTGCCGGATGCTCATGCTGGTGGTGTTCGTTGTGAACGTGTCGGTGGTCGTGCTCCATCGTCACGTGCACATGGCGGTGTGAATGCTCGTCCCCGATGAGCATGACCACGCCGATAGCCATAACGACGGCCGCACCAATCTCTAGGCCGCTCCAAGAATCACCGAGCAGCGGCACCGCCAACAGCGCGCCAGCGAAGGGAGCCGTGGCGAACATTGCCGACTCACGTGCCGCACCCAACATGCGGAGGGCGTACGCGTCCAACAGGATGGAGACGCCATAGGCAAACGCACCGACGACCAGTGCAATGGCGAGTGGTGCCAAAGCATCGATACTTTCGCCCCGCGCCGACGCAAGGCTGACGTTGACCAACGCGGCTACACCAGTCTTCACCGAGACAATCTGGAACGGGTCCCTCACCGAGAGCCGCTGTGTGAGGTTGTTGTCGATTGCCCAGCCGAGGCACGCAGCGCCGATGAGCACGTACCCCACCGCGTCACCACTACCGGTCGAACCCTGCACAGTGAGAGCAGCTGACGCCACGAACACCGTGGCTGCTCCGACCCATGAGCGCCCGCTCAGGTACTCGCGGAGCGCGAACACCCCGAACAGCAATGTGAACGGTCCCTCGAGATTGAGGAGGAGTGACCCCGCCAAGCCACTGACCCGTTCAAGTCCCAACATGAGGAGCACCGGGGCGACGATGCCTCCCGAGATCACGAGTCCAGCGAGGGCGGGCGCGTCGCTGCGTCGGAGCCGCGCCTCGCGGCGGTTCGTGCCCAGCCACGCCACCGGAGCGACCGCGAGGAAGGCTCCGAGATAGAGAAGGCCCGCCAGCATCTGCGGACCAACGTGGTCCAGCAGGCTCTTCGACGCTGGCGCGCTTGCACCGAACAGCACCGCTGCCGCCAACCCAACGCCGTACCCGACTCGTTCCCGTCGCATCGTCGCGAATGCCATCGAGCGTCCTACTCGTGGATTGCGGCGGTCGTCACGTCGCACCAGGGGGTAGCAAGTCGAGAATGCCGCTTGGGTGTTCGCACTGATCGTCCGATACCTGAATACCTTTTCGATGTTCGGGTGCAGGAATCACTTTCAGGGTGTCGTCGCAAGAGCAACTTATATCGTCTCGTGTATCTCCAGAGAAGGACCCCCCGCTTGGACCGAACTCAAGCGCACCATCTGGCCTCGGGCCCGGAAACGCCCTTGGCCCGGGCCGGTCTTTGAAAGCGAAACGAGCCGATTCGATGGCTTTGCAGCGGAGTCGGCAAAATGATCGAGGTTCAGGGGCCGGCAGGGAGCAAGGGTGGAGTTCGTCGTCGTCATCGTCGCGGGTTACATCGTGGGTTTGCCCGCGCTGCGTTGGACATTGCGCGACGTGCACCGGGTCCATCCGCACCTCTGGGACACCTTCGGTCACCCACAACCCTGGCGCCGAGCCGCGGCACTCTCGTATCTCGCCGGCGGGTGGCCGGCGATCGGTGCCGCGCTGGTGTGGCGCTTCAGTCCTGCGCGGCGGCAGTGCCTGACGGTGCAGCGGCAATGGCGGGAACGGCATCGGCTTCGGGACGCGGCCGACGATCGGTAACGAAGCGGTGCAGGACGATCGCCGAGGACGTGAGCGCGGCGATCGGCATGGCGATCGACGCCTCCGGACCCCAGAGGTTGGGCCAACCGCGCCGCGCCCACACCACTCCGCTCCCGACCCATCCGGCACCGAGCGCAATCGAGATCGCCAGGGTTCGCCGTCGGGGCGACAGCGCGCCGATGCCCCCGATCACGACCTCGACGGGCAGAGCCGCGGGAAAGTTTGCGAGGAACTGGCCGATCCCGGTCGCGACGCCCTTGCCGCCCCGGAACCCGGTCCACACGGGATAGCAGTGACCGACAATGGCAGCCGTGCCGCCGATGTGCGCGCCGATGTCACCGGCGACCGCCCGCCCGACGAACGCGGCCGCCGCGCCCTTCCCGACGTCGGCGACGCCGACCACGAGACCCCAGCGCCGGCCGAGCACTCCGAGAGCATTGAACGCACCGGGGTTGCCGGAGCCCGCGCTGCGGAGATCGACCGATCCCCGCGTCGCGACTCGGGTCGCGAGGTCCGCCGACGGGATCGTGCCGAGCAAGTAGCCCGCGCCGGCCGCGACTCCGATGGCCCAAGGTGGCCGGGTCACGCGCTCACGCGGCCGTGCGACGCCGTTGCATCTGGGACGACCCGCCGTAGGTCCCCAGGTCGAGGAGCAGGGCGACGATCACGAGGATCACGCCGAACCCCGTGACGCCGTTGCCGCGTGCGTAACAGAGCGACCAGGCCAGCGTCGTCCAGGGAAGGAACAGGAAGCCGACCAATCCCATCCAGAAGTGTTCGAACGCGATCCCCATGCGATCGGTGAACACCCACACGAGGAACACCGCCAGACGCGGGGACGCCATCGCGAACA
>JBDUBS010000369.1:0-3865 GCA_040003875.1 Acidimicrobiia bacterium
AACGCGGTGGTCACCTGATCGCGAATCCAGGAGGCTTCGGCGGCGACGAGGATCGTGGGCACGGAGAAGACGCTACTCCCCACCGGCTGGCGGTCTGGCCTCGATATCGGGCGGTGCGAAGAGGATCCGGCCGATCTCTGCCAACGCGGTGAAGTCGTGGACATCGTGTGCGAGGTACGGCACGAACGCCACGCCGGCGGTGCGGGTCCGGACCCGCACCGTCTCGATGTAGGACCGTTCGCGTTCGGCGATCTCGTTGAACTCGGCGAGGTTCTGATAGCGGGCGGCCATGCGATCGCGCGCGTCCCGTTGCGCGCGACGCGTGAACTCGAGGTCGCGCAGGGTCGCGGCACGCGCGCGCAACCCGGCCGACATCTCGTTTCCGAAGCGCGGGTGCACGCGGTTGACGACCAGCGCGTCGACGGCGAGGTCGTGGTCGCCGATGCGCTCGGCGAAGAACCGGGCCTCCTCGATCGCGTCGCGATGCGGGGAGGTCACGAGCACGAACCGGGTCTCGGCCTGTTGGAGGATCTCGACGACCCGTGCGGCGCGGGTGCGGAACCCCTCCTCCATGCCCTCGAACGAGCGGAAGAACGCGACGATGTCGTCGACGACCTCGGCCCCCACCACCTTCGACACCGTGCGGATGAAGGCCTGGACCGCGGCGCCCGCGATCTTGAGGTACGTGCGGGTCGGCACCATGAGGACACGGAAGATCGGGTTGTTGAGCAACCGCAGCAGACGCGCGGGCGCGTCGAGGAAGTCGAGCGCGTGGCGGCTCGGTGGGGTGTCGACCACGATGAGGTCGTAGCCGCCGTCCTCGTGGAGTTCGTGCAGCTTCTCCATCGCCATGTACTCCTGCGTGCCGGAGAGCGCGGAGGAGATGTTGCGGTAGAAGTTGTTGGCCAGGATCCGCTGGGCCTGCGCCGGCGAGTCCGCGTACCGGGTGACCAGCCCGTCAAACGTGCTCTTCGTGTCGAGCATCATCGCGGAGAGCTCGCCGCCCTCGACGCGGTCGCCGTCGGGATCCCACCGGTCGACGTCGATGACGCGCGGCGCGTTGGCCAGTTCGTCGAGTCCCAGCGCGTTGGCGAGGCGCTTCGCGGGATCGATGGTGACGACCACCGCCTTGCGGCCGCGCCGCGCGCCCTCGATCGCGATGACCGCCGCAGTGGTGGTCTTGCCGACGCCGCCCGAGCCACAGCAGACGGCGATGCGGCCGTGGTCGACGACGTCGGTGAGGGTGTGCGGGTTCGCGGTCACAGAGTTTCCACGCCCTCGACGAACGCGTCGGCCAGCGTCTCGATCTCCGGCGGCCCGATCTCGGAGGTGAAGACGAACGGGAGGCTGATCTGGGGGAGCGGGAGGGCCTGCGCAAGGCGCTCGGCCTGCGCGAGCTGGATCCGGGTGCGTTCGGCGCGGAAGGCGGCCGCAGCCGCGAGGTCGGCCGCCTCGGTGTCGGAGACGAAGACGTCGACCAACCCCGCGTCGGCCTGCGCGGCCGAGGCGGTCGCCGACGCCGCAGTCAGCGCGAGTTCCGGATAGGAGCCGTTCACGACGACGGGCCCGAGGCGCACGCCTACCCGATCCTCGATCGCGAACGCGGTGTCGACGGCCTCGTTGACCGGGGTCTCCTCCGGCAGCGTGACGAGGACCACCTGACAGCGAGCCGGGTCCGAGAGCAACTCCACGACGTCGGCCGCCTGCTTGCGCACCGGCCCGACGGCCACTGCGTCGAGCAGTCCGTGGGCCGAGGTGAGGAAGGTGAGGGCGTGGCCCGCGGCGGGCGCGTCCACGATGATCAGATCTGCGGCCCTGCTTTGTTCGAGACTCTTGACCTTGCCCAACACGAGGATGTCCTTCATGCCCGGCACCGCCGTCGCGATCACGTCGAGCGCGCCCGTCTGCACGAGTCGTTTCGAGATCCGCTTCAGGCCGTTGCCCTCGAGCCAGTCGCGCAGTGCCGCGTCGGGAGTGAGCGTCCGCCCTCGGATTCCGGGCGCCAGGTCCTGTTCCTCGTACCCGAGCGCGGGGCGGTTGAACGCCGTCGCGAGCCCCGATTTGCCCTCGACCTCCACGATCAGCACGCTTCGCCCCGTCCGCGCGGCCGCCACGGCCAACGTTGCGGTCACGGTGGTCTTGCCGACCCCACCCTTGCCCGCAACGATGACCACCCGGGAGGTGGAGCAAAAGTGAGCCAGCTCCATCGAACCGACTCTACGGGAGCCGCCGGGTCACACCTTCGACGCATCGTGACCCGAATCGCCGTGATGTTCGTCGCGTTCGGCATCGTGCTCGTTCTGGTGGGGCCCGATGCGGCCGTTGCCGCACCACGGGGAACGATCGACGTGATCCAGGTCGACGGACTGATCGACCCACCCAACGCGGCCCTGATCCGGGACGCGATCAAAGCCGCCAACGCCGACCAGTCGGAGTTGCTCGTGATCAAGGTCAACTCCGGTGGCGCGGTGGACGTGAACCCGAAGCCGCTCTATGCGGCGATGCGCGGTTCGCGCGCCCCGATCGTGGCGTGGGTGGGTCCGTCAGGGTCCAAGGCGCGTGGCCTCGCCGCGCTGCTCGCGCTCCAGGCGTCGGTGGTCGGGGTCTCGAACGGATCCAGCATCGGAGCCGCGGAGCCGGTGATGCTCGACGATGCGAGCGTCGCGCTGCCGCTGACGTCGACGCCGATCGGAACTCCGCCGCACCACGCACTGCGCCCGATCCTGGACCGATCGTTGAACTCGGATCAGGCGGTCCGGCTCGGGGTCACCGATCGCGTCTGCTCCGATCCGCCCGGCTGCGCCACGCTCGGCGACTTCCTCATCTCCCTCGACGGCAAGACCGTCCAGACGGCCGCGGGACCGGTGAAGCTCGAGACGGCCAAGGTCGTGGGTGCCGGCAAGGACCGCCGCCGCCAGCCCAACACGACGATCCGGTTCCGCAAGCTCGACCTCACCGGTCAGGCCGTGCACACGCTGACCAGTCCGACCATCGCGTACGGACTGCTCGTCGTCGGCCTCGCACTCATCATCTTCGAGTTCTTCACGATCTCAATCGGACTCGCCGGCGGGACCGGGGCCGTCGCGCTCGTCGGCGCGTTCGTCGGGTTCTCACACCTCCCGGTGACCATGTGGGCGTTGGCATTGATCTTCCTCGCGATGCTCGGGTACGCGATCGACGTCCAGGCCGGGCGCGCGTACTCATGGACGGTCATCGCCACGATCCTGCTCATCGTCGGCTCGCTCTTCCTCTACGGCGGTTCGTCGAACCTCGACGTCTACTGGTGGGCGATCATCCTGATGGTCGTGGCCGTGGCGGCTTTCTTCGTCACCGCCATGCCCGTCGCGGTGCGATCCCGGTTCTCGACGCCGACGATCGGGCGCGAGTCGCTCATTGGGGAGGCTGGCGAAGCAGCCGTCGACATCGCGCCCGACGGCGTGGTCGTGCTCCGGGGCGCCCGCTGGCGGGCCCGCACCAACCGGGCCACCCCGATCCAGGCCGGGGCGCCGATCCGCGTGGTCGAGGTCGACGGATTGGTCCTCGAGGTCGAACCGGAGGAGGGCGCGGCACGCGACTACCGGGAGCGTCGCCCCCGTGAACCCGGACCCGGTACCGACGCCGACGGTGGGTCCGATACCGACTCCGATACCCAGTCCTGAAACCCCGATTGACTCGGGAAATCGGGATCTTGTGGGCTGTCACACCCTGGGACTAGGTTCGCCACACGGGCCTCGGCGGAAGGGGCCCGGGCGACCCCTGCAGGAGGGTGTCAGGAGGATGTTTCGGTGAGTGTCGGGACGGTCAAGGACACATGGCAGACGCGAGCAGCGTGTCGCGGGCCGAAATCGAGCGTCTTCTTCCCACC
>JBDUBS010000265.1:0-3863 GCA_040003875.1 Acidimicrobiia bacterium
CCGTCCTGCAGACCGCGCTCGTCGTCCGCGACTACGTCGGTGTCGTCGACGCGGCGCGGGAGGCTGCCCGTGCGGTCAGCGTCGACCGCGATCCAGGCGCGGGAAGTCGCGCCGCACGGCGTGTGCTCGCACGCGCCGATGTCTCGGTCGGGCCGCGGCCGGAGATCGGCGGGCCCATCCGAGTCGACGTCAGCTACGTCTCCCACACCGACCTCCCCATGGTCGGGCTGTTGTTCCCCGATCCCGAGTTGCACGCGACCGCGGTCATCCGGACCGAGCGATGAACCGAACCGAGCGGGGCTCCATCGCGATCCTGACGATCGCGGTCGTTGTGCTCGCCGGCATGGTCGCCATCGGCGTCGCCCGCGCCGGTCATGCGGCCGGCGCAGCTGCGCGTGCCGACAGCGCCGCCGATGCGGCCGCCTTGGCGGCGGCGGCCGCGTTGGCCCGCACCGAAGGATCAGCTGCGGCAGTTGCGGTGGCTGCGACCACCGCGGCCGCGAACGGTGCGACGCTCCGGCACTGTGATTGTGTGGCCGATCACGCCGAGGTCGCGGTCGAAGTCGACGGGGCGACGGGTCGGGCCCGGGCCGAGGTTCGTCGAGAGTGCCAATACCTGCCGCGCCGCTGTGATTGATGCTGCGCGGGCTCGCGGCCCGGAAGTTGCTACCGTCGATCGATGCGCCGGGCCGTTGTGAGCTTGCTGGCCGGGGCCGCGGTCCTGGTCGTCGTCGGGTGCTCGGGCAGCGACCCGTCACTGACCAACAAGTTCGGCGACTGCACGTTCGAAGTCCAAGCCGTGTGTACCCACCAGGATCTGCAGTCGCTCAGCCTGCAGGCCAGCGACCTCACGGGTGCGGACTTCTCCGGGTCCGACATGACCAACACCGATCTCAGCAATACGCTCCTGCGCGACGCCAAGTTGGTCGGGACGAATCTGAGCGGGGTGGATCTCACCGGTGCCGACCTCCGGGGGGCCGACCTCTCGGGCGCCACCTTGTTCCGTGCCCACCTGGAGCATGCCGACTGGACTGGCGCGGATCGGTCGAACGCGAAGTACTGCGAGACGTTCTTCCCGGACGGCACCGTCTCCGATTGCAAGGACCTCGAGGTCTCCGGTGGGACCGGAAAGTCCCCGCCGCCGTCGGTGACGTCTTTCGCAGTCCTGCCGCCGGGGACGTGCCTCAACGATGCCCTCGGCCAGGGCATCGAGGTCGACTGGAAGGTGCGGAACGCCAACGCCGTGGCGTTCATGGTCGACGACGTGCGGGCGAGCACCGCGGCCGGTACGCATGGTGTGAAACGCGTGCCCGTTCCGTGTGACGGCAAGCAACACCGGTTCACTCTCCAGGCGTTCGGCGCGGCACCGCCGCTGGCGACGAAGTCGTTCTCCACCGTCGTCGGCCGGTAGCGGGAGCGCTCACGCGCGCAGCGCGTGGAGCAGTCGTTGCGCGGCGGACTTGTCGAGGTACTCGTTCCAGTTGCCGCACTTGGGTGACTGCACGCACGACGGGCAGCCGGCCTCACACGGACACGCGTCGACCAGTTCACTCGTCGCCCGCACGTGGTCGTCGACGTCGGAATACGCGAGGCGCGCAATTCCGGCACCACCGGGATACCCGTCGTAGATGAAGATCGACGGTTGGTGGGTTGCCGGGTGGATGGCCATCGAGACGCCACCGACGTCCCACCGATCGCAGATCGCGAACAGCGGCAACATGCCGATCAGCGCGTGCTCGGCCGCGTGCACCGCGCCGAGTACCTGAGGTGGTGCCACCCCGGCGGCGAGGAGGATTTCTGGGGTGAGCGTGTACCAGACCGCTTGCGTGGTGAGCGAGCGCGGGGGGACGTCGAGGGGGACCATTTCGATCGACTCGTTCGTCGACGCTCGCTTCCGTTGATACGCGACGACCTGGTTGGTGACCTCGACAGTGCCGACGACGGCGGTACCAGCACCACAGATGCGCCGGTCCTCGGCGTCGAGCACGGCGATGTCGGTCTCCTCGCGGGCCTGGGTGTACTCGTCGACGTCGTCGGCGGGCGCGAGGTGGGCTTCACGACCTTCGACGTCGAGCCGCTCCACGCGCCACTGCCGGCCTTGATGCAGGTAGATCGCGCCGGGGTGGGCGACGGAATAGATGCGGGCGCCGTCGACGGTGCCGATCACCGGGTGGTCGGTCTCGGTGCTCACGAGGGTGAACTCCGCGTTCGCACCGCTGCGCAAGCCGACGTCCGGGGCCGGCGGGCGCCGCCCGGCCCAGTACATCTTCCCCGCACGCGGTTTGAGCAGGTCGTCCTGCACGAGGTCGCGCACCGCGTCGTCGAGTCCGTCACCGAACCAGCGGCGGTCGTCGTTGGTGAGCGGCAACTCGTGGGCCGCGCAGGCGACATGGGGCCGGAGCACGAACGGGTTCTCGGGATTCACCACCGCAGCCTCCGGCGCGCGGGTGAAGAGTTCGTCGGGGTGCGACGCGTACCACTGGTCGAGTTGGTCGTCACCTGCGACGAGCACCGCGGCCGCGCGCTGCCCGGACCGTCCGGCCCGGCCCGCTTGCTGGCGCAGCGACGCGAGCGTCCCGGGAAATCCGTTGAGCACGACAGCGTCGAGTCCGCCGACGTCGATGCCCAACTCGAGCGCGTTGGTGGCGGCGACGCCAAGGAGTTCACCGCTCGTGAGTCGTTGCTCCAAGGCGCGCCGTTCGTCGGCGAGATACCCGGCGCGGTACGCGGCGATGCGGTCGACCGCCGTAGGCGCCCGGGTCGAACACAGCCGACGTGCGTGGTTGGCCACCAGTTCCGCGCCGCGGCGGCTGCGCGTGAATGCCAACGTCGGATGGCCGGCGGCGACGAAGCGGCTCAAGAGGTCGGCCGTTTCGACGTTGGCCGACGCGCGTGCCCCGCTGACGGCGTCGAGCAGCGGTCGCTGCCAGAACGCGAACCCGCGCTCGGCCTGCGGTGACCCGTCGTCGTCGACGAGGGTGACCGGCCGTCCGAGCATCGTCGACGCGAGCTCGGCCGGATTGCCGATGGTCGCGCTGCCGAAGCAGAACTTCGGGTTCGACCCGTAGTGCGCACAGACCCGTTGCAGGCGACGCAGGACGTTGGCCACGTGGCTGCCGAAGATGCCGCGGGTGGCGTGCAGCTCGTCGACGACGACCAGCTCGAGGCGCATGAGGAACGTCGACCAGCGCTGGTGGTAGGGGAGCATCCCCTGGTGGATCATCTCCGGATTGGAGAGCAACACCGTCGCGTTCTTCCGGGCCCAGGTGCGGTCGTCCGGGGGCGTGTCACCGTCGTACGTGACCGCGCGCAGCCCAGGGACGAGCCAACTCCGGAGCGATCGGAGCTGATCCTGGGCCAAGGCCTTGGTCGGGAAGATCAGCAGTGACGTGTCGGCCGCGCTGCGCAGGGCGGCGTCGACGATCGGGAGTTGGTAGCAGAGCGACTTGCCGGACGCGGTGCCGGTGGCGACGACGACGTCGGTCCTGGCCTGGAGCAGATCGATCGCCCGCGCCTGATGCGTGTAGAGATCGGTGACACCGTGGCTTGCGAGTCGCGCGATCAGCTCGGGGTGGAACTCGGTGGCGACGCGCGCGGTGCGGGCCGGACGCGCCGCGAGGTTCGTGCGGTACACCATGCGTTCGTAGAGCTCGGGGTCCGCCGCGATGGCGTCGAGCGTGTCGACTGCGTCCACCGTCGGAGCATGGCACGGGGGCGCGACCATCGCGACGCCGAGCGCTGGGAGCGTCGGGTGATCAGTGACTCTGGAGCACGCCGTCGTCGGCGAAGTCCTGGAACAGTCCGGCCGCCGCGGCCGTGAGCTGCAGTCGGGTGCCGGTGCCGCTCGCGACCGGGACCACGAC
>JBDUBS010000232.1:0-3862 GCA_040003875.1 Acidimicrobiia bacterium
CTCGAGCCGCGCGGTATCGCGCGCCACCGCAACGAGATCGTGGCCGCGGGCGGCGAGCCCACGCGCGAACGCGAGACCGATGCCGGCGGACGCGCCGGTGACGAGTGCGATGGGACGGTCCATGCTGACTCCTGATCGATCCGAGATGGTGACGGGTTAGAGGCCGAGTTGCGCGGCGACGGCGGCGAGGCTGCTGTCGACCGGTTCGCCGAGTGCGACCTCGTCGATGGCGCGCTGCGGATCCTTCAATCCGTGACCGGTGACGGTGCAAACCACGCGCTCGCCCGCCTCGACGAGTCCGAGGTCGCTGGCGCGCAACAGTCCCGCAACGGACGCCGCGGACGCGGGCTCCACGAACACGCCCTCGGTCGCGGCGAGTAATCGGTACGCCGCGAGGATGTCGTCGTCGCTCACCATGTCGATGGCGCCGCCCGACTGGTCGCGGGCCTCGATCGCGCCGTCCCAACTCGCGGGGTTGCCGATGCGGATGGCGGTGGCGATCGTCTCGGGATGGCGAACCGGCTCACCCAGCACGAGCGGCGCCGCACCTTGGGCCTGCCAACCGAGCATCCGAGGCCGACGGGTAGCGCGTCCGAGGTTCTCGTACTCGGCGTAGCCCTTCCAGTAGGCGGTGATGTTGCCGGCATTCCCGACCGGGAGACAGTGGACATCCGGCGCGTCGCCGAGCACGTCGACGATCTCGAACGCCGCCGTCTTCTGCCCTTCGATCCGGAACGGGTTGATGGAGTTGACCACCTCGACGCCGTCGATGGTGCCGAGCAAGCGCACGACGTCGAGGGCTTCGTCGAAGTTGCCTCGGATCTGCACGACCTGCGCACCGTGGATCAGCGCCTGTGCGAGCTTACCGAGCGCGATCTTGCCCTCGGGGATCACCACGCCGCAGGTGAGTCCGGCCCGGGCCGCGTACGCGGCGGCGCTCGCCGATGTGTTGCCGGTCGACGCGCACACCACGACCTTGGCACCCGATTCCAACGCGTTGGTGATGGCCATCGTCATGCCGCGGTCCTTGAACGAACCGGTGGGGTTCGCACCCTCGACCTTGAGGTGCACGTCGAGACCGAGCCGCTCGGAGAGGCGAGGTGCCGCGATGAGCGGGGTGTTGCCTTCGAGCAGTGTGACGACCGGGGTCGCGTCCGTGACCGGCAGATGGTCCCGGTACGCCTCGATGAGCCCGGGCCAGCCGGTGGCACGCGTCTCCCGGCGCGCGCCGTCGGCGTCGGTCATTCCTGGTCGCCCATCACCCGCAGGACCGACCCGACGCGGTGGACCGCGCCCACGTCACGCAGGGCGTGGATCGTCGCCCGCAGGTCGGCCTCACGCGCGCGGTGGGTGATGAAGATGAGGCGCGCACCGTCGGAATCGGCGAGACCCACCTGTTGCATCGACTTGATCGACACCCCACGGGCGCCGAACTGTTCGGCGATCGCCGCCAGCACGCCGGGCTCGTCGGCCACTTCGAGCTGCAGGTAGAACTGGCTCTCGACCTCGTCGATGGGACAGATCGGCTTGCGGGCCAACGTGCCCACGGTCGCACCCTTCGCGCCGCTCACCAGGTTCTTGGCCGCGTCGATGACGTCGCCGAGCACCGCACTCGCGGTGGGCAGGCCGCCCGCGCCGCGCCCGTAGAACATCAACTCGCCGACCGCGTCGGCCTCGATGAAGAGCGCGTTGAACGAGTCGCGTACCGATGCGAGTGGGTGCGATCGCGGCAGCATCGTCGGGTGCACGCGCACTGCGATGCCACGGTCGGTTTCCTCGGCCACGGCGAGCAACTTCACCTCGTACCCCAGCTCGTGGGCGGAAGCGATGTCGGCGTCGGTCAACGTGCTGATGCCCTCGCGGTACACGTCGCCCGCGACGACCTTGGCCCCGAACGCGATCGACGCGATGATCGCCGCCTTCGCCGCCGCGTCGAACCCCTCGACGTCGGCCGTCGGGTCCCGCTCGGCGTAACCAAGCGTTTGCGCCTCCGCGAGCGCGTCCGAGAACGACGCGCCCGACTCGGTCATCGCAGTGAGGATGAAGTTGGTGGTGCCGTTCACGATGCCCATGACGCGGCGGATGCGGTCACCCGCGAGCGACTCCCGCAGCGGCCGGATGAGTGGGATACCACCAGCGACGGACGCCTCGAACAGGAGGTCGACCCCCGCCCCGGCCGCGGTGTCGAACAGTTCCTTGCCCACGTTCGCGAGGAGTTCCTTGTTCGCGGTGACCACCGGTTTGCCGGCCTTGAGCGCCTCGATGATGAGCTCGCGCGCCGGCTCGATCCCGCCGATCACCTCGACGACGACGTCGACGTCCGCGGCGGTCACGAGTTCCGCGACGTCGTGGGTGAAGACGGACGTCGGCAGCGGGACGTCGCGCTCGCGCGCCAGGTTGCGTACGGCGACCCGGGTGATGGCCAGGCGCACGCCGGTGCGGGCCTCGATCTCGTCGCCGTGCTCGTCGATGAGCCGCACGAGCGCCGAGCCCACGTGGCCGCACCCGAGCAGGCCGATGTTCACCGGCCGATCTGCAATGCCCCGATCCGCAATCGGTCCGTTCGTCATGGTGTTCCGTTCGTCATAGCCCCGGAGTCTCGCACGCTGCCCGGGCGATCACGCGTCCAATCGGAGCAGGTCGTCGAGGGTCTCTCGCCGCACCACGATCCGGGCGGTCCCATCGCGAAGGAACACCACGGCCGGGCGGGGCACCTTGTTGTAGTTGCTCGCCATCGAGTATCCGTAGGCCCCGGTCACCGGGGTGACAAGGAGGTCGTCCACCCGGACGTCGGCCGGGAGGTGGGCGTCGGGCACGACGATGTCGCCCTGCTCACAGTGCTTCCCGGCCACCGATGCGCGGAGGGGGCGGGCGGCGTCGCGTGCGCGCACGAGGTAGGCCTCGTAGCCCGCGCCGTAGAGCACGGGACGCGGGTTGTCGCTCATCCCACCGTCGACCGCCACGTAGGTCCGACCGCCCGGGATGCCCTTCACGGTGCCCACCCGGTAGACCGTGAGCGCTGCCGCGGCGGCGATGGACCGGCCGGGTTCGACCATGATCCGGCGGTCTCCGACCCCGGTACGCAGCGCGGCCGCGTACTCGGCCACCGACGGGTCGGGGTCCGAGTTGAGATAGCGCGCACCGAGTCCGCCACCGAGGTTCACTAACGGGATCTCGGCGCCGGTCGAGCGCTCGCACTCGTCGGCGAACGCGCCGACCACCGCCGCGGCCTGCGCGTAAGAGTCGAGCCGGAAGACCTGCGATCCGATGTGGGCGTGGATCCCACCGAAGTGCAACGTCGGCGCAGCCACGACCCGAGCGACTGCATCGGCCGCGGCACCGGTCGAGACCGTGAACCCGAACTTCGAGTCGTCGGTCCCGGTCTGGATGAACTCGTGAGTGTGGGCCTCGACTCCGGGGGTGACCCGGACGAGCACCTCGCCGGCGAATCCCACATGCACCAGCCGGTCGATCTCGTCGAAGGAATCCGCCACCACGCGCCCGACGCCCGCGTCACGTGCTGCGACCAACTCGGTCTCGCTCTTGTTGTTGCCGTGGAACACGAGCCGTGCCGGAGGGAAGCCCGCCGCGAGCGCAAGATGGAGTTCACCGCCCGTCGCGACGTCGAGATGCAGCCTCGCGTCGTCGACCAGCGCCACCATCGCCCGGCAGAGGAACGACTTCCCGGCGTAGGCGACGTTGTCGGCGCCGAACTGAGCGAGGTACTCACCACATCGAGCGCGCAGGTGATCCTCGTCGTAGACGAACAGCGGCGTACCGAACTCGGCCGCGAGCGCGTCGAGGTCGGCCGCTCGCAAACCCGGTGGGAGGAGCGTGACATCGAGCGCGGCACTCGCGTCGG